>JAGPVK010000090.1 GCA_018067055.1 Sphingomonadales bacterium
CTACCGACACGCTGAAACGCCAGATCAAGGGCGAATTGGCCTGGAGCCGCTTGCTTCGCCGTAATATCCAGCCGTTCATCAATGTCGGCGATGAAGAGGTCAACGCCATCATCGAGCGTCTGAACGCATCAAAAGGCACCAGCGAATTTCGTATCGGCGAAATCTATATGTCTGCATCTCAGGAAACCGCGCAGCAAGTTGCCGAAAATATGCGCAAGATTCTGGACCAGATCCGTGCCGGTGGTTCGTTCGTTGCATATGCCCGTCAGTTTTCGGAAGCTTCGACAGCAGCGACCGGAGGCGATCTGGGTTGGGTCCGGCCCGCTCAGTTGCCACAAAGTCTTGCCGATGCAGCGGAGCAGATGCAGGTCGGACAGGTCGTGGGCCCGGTCGAAGTGCCAGGCGGATTTTCCATACTCTACCTGATCGATTCACGTCAGGTGCTGACCGCCGATCCCCGCAACGCTCTGCTCAGCCTCAAGCAACTGGCCATTAGCTTTCCGAAAGGGATCACCGAAGCACAGGCTACCGCTCAAGCAGGCCAATTTGCGACAGCGACCCAGAACATCAAGGGTTGCGGAGCGGCCAATGAAGTAGCCGCTCAACTGGGTGCCGCCGTGGTCGATAATGATCAGGTGAAATTGCGCGACCTTCCCGCGGCCTTGCAGGGTACAATCGCGGAATTGCAGATCGGTCAGGCGAGCCAGCCATTTGGTTCGGTTGAAGATGGTGTTCGGGTTCTCATTCTTTGCGGACGGGATGATCCGCAGACCGCAGCGGCGCCATCCTTTGACGCCATCATGTCCCGACTGGAAAACGAACGTGTCAACAAACGGGCGCAAATCTATCTGCGCGATCTGCGACGCGACGCCATCATAGAATATAATTAATGGCAGATTGGGACGCCAAGCCATTTGCTATTTCTTGCGGCGACCCCGCTGGTGTCGGGCCGGAAATCATAGGAAAGAGCTGGAAACAGCGCGTGGCAGCCGGCCTAAAGCCGTTTTTTGCCATTGGAAATTTCGCCGACTTTAAGAATCTTTCTGGCATTCCTGTGCAGAAAATTGACCAGCCGATGGAAGCCGGTGATGCATTCCAGCAAGCGCTGCCCGTGCTCCATATCCACGAAGCCGCGGCCGCCATTCCGGGAGAGGCTACGCTGGACGGGGCCCAATGTTCGCTCCATGCTCTCGAAATTGCCAGTGGGTTGGCCCGCTCCGGAGACGCCGGAGCGGTCATTACCGCGCCCGTGTCCAAAACACAGCTATACAAAATCGGCTTTCGCTACCCTGGTCAGACCGAATTTGTCTCGGAGCGCTGCGGAATAGCAAGAGAAAATGCCGTGATGATGTTGGCGGGTCCAACATTGCGTGTCGTTCCGATGACGACGCATATCGCACTGCATGATGTGCCAGAGCATTTCACCGAGTCGCTGATCGTCGCTTGCGCGCGCGCAGCCGAAAAGGCGTTGATCCGAAGTTTTGGAATAGAAAAGCCACGCATCGCGATTGCCGGACTGAATCCGCATGCCGGTGAAAATGGCAATCTTGGCCACGAAGAACAACGGGTCATGCAGCCAGCAATCGCCAAGCTGCGCGAGCAGGGCATGAACATAACCGATCCGCTTCCCGCGGACACCATGTTCCACGAAGAAGCGCGGAGCAAATATGATGTTGCTCTCTGTCCCTATCATGATCAGGCATTGATTCCTCTCAAGACCCTGCATTTTTTTGACGGCGTCAACATCACGCTCGGCCTGCCGATTGTCCGAACGTCACCAGATCACGGCACCGCATTCGATATTGCCGGTCAGGATATTGCTGATCCGAGATCGATGATTGCCGCGATCCAGATGGCTGCTACCGCCGTCAGCAATCGACAGACTTACGGCCATTGAAACAGCCGATTGCCCTGCCCCCGCTCAGGGAGGTGATCAAGAAACATGGCCTTTCCGCGAATAAGGCCCTGGGTCAGAACTTCTTGTTCGACATGCAGCTGCTGGACCGGATTGCTGCGGTTCCCGGCGAGATGGCGGGGCAGACGGTTTTCGAAGTGGGGCCCGGTCCGGGCGGTCTGACTCGGGCATTGCTGCAAGCAGGGGCCCGCGTGACTGCGGTGGAACGCGACCGTCGTTGCCTGCCGGCACTGGCGGAACTGGGTGACCATTTTCCGGGTCAGCTCAATGTCATTGATGATGATGCGCTGAAGATCGATCTGGCCAGCCTGTTCGACGATCCTTTTCATATTGTTTCGAACCTGCCCTATAATGTTGGTTCGGCGTTGCTGATCAAATGGCTGTCCGAAGCACGGTGGCCGCCGCTGTGGCAATCGCTCACCCTGATGTTCCAGCGCGAAGTCGCCGACCGGATTGTCGCCAGCGAAGCCACCGAGGCATACGGCCGCCTGTCGATTCTGGCGCAGTGGCGATGCGAAGCGAAACTCGCAATGACGGTGCATCGCTCCGCCTTCACACCGCCGCCGAAGGTGATGTCGGCAATTGTCCACCTGACACCAAAGGCGCAGCCGGAAGGCGTCAGCCCCGAGGTCTTGGGCCATTTGACGCAGGCCGCGTTCGGGCAGCGGCGCAAGATGCTCCGGCAGAGCCTGAAAGGTCTGGCCGGCGCGCTGGATGCCCTGGAAAGCCTGGGCATTGACAGCTCGCGACGGCCCGAAACGGTTAGCGTCGATGAATTTGTCGCGATAGCCCGATTGCTTTCGCCAGCAGCCTAACCAGCCACCTTCAGCTTGCGTCGATAGGCGTGCAGCAGGGGTTCGGTATAGCCGCTTGGCTGCTCGACGCCCTTGAACACCAGATCGCGCGCAGCCTGGAAGGCGAGGCTGTCCTCCGGATTTGGTGCCATTGGCCGATAGAGCGGATCGCCCGCATTCTGCCCGTCAACCTTGGCCGCCATGCGCAGCAAGGCGGCATCGACCTGCTCGGCCGAACAGACGCCGTGCAGCATCCAGTTGGCCATGTGCTGCGATGAAATCCGCAGGGTCGCGCGGTCTTCCATCAGGCCAACATCATTAATGTCCGGAACCTTGGAACAACCGATGCCCTGATCGATCCAGCGCACGACGTAGCCCAATATGCCCTGGGCATTATTATCCAGTTCGCGCTCAATTTCCTCGTCCGACCAATTATGGCCAACGGCCAGCGGAATGGCCAGCAATTTCTCGAGCGGCGCAACGCCGTCCGCCGCGACCTCCTTCTGCCGGTCAAATACATTGACCCGGTGATAGTGGATTGCGTGCAGCGTCGCCGCTGTCGGGCTGGGCACCCAGGCGGTGTTGGCACCGGTCATCGGATGGCCGATCTTCTGCTCCATCATGTCAGCCATCATGTCAGGCGCGGCCCACATGCCCTTGCCGATCTGCGCCCTGCCGGACATGCCGCAGGCCAGCCCGATCGCCACATTGCGCTGTTCGTAGGCGGTGATCCAGTCGCTCTTCTTGATATCGCCCTTCGCCAGCATCGCGCCAGCCTGCATCGACGTATGGATTTCATCGCCGGTCCTATCAAGGAAGCCGGTGTTGATGAACACGACCCGGTCCTTTACCGCGTGAATACAGGCTGCGAGGTTCGCCGAGGTCCGGCGTTCTTCGTCCATCACACCCACCTTGATGGTGTGACGATCCAGCCCGAGCAGATCTTCTACCGCATCGAACAGTTCATTGGTGAAGGCACATTCTTCCGGCCCGTGCATTTTCGGCTTCACGATGTAGATTGATCCGGCGCGGCTGTTGCGCAGCTCGCCCAGCCCCTTGATATCGTGCATCGCGATCAGGCTGGTGAACACGCCGTCAAGCAATCCTTCCGGCGCTTCCGACCCATCGGCCAACAGAACGGCGGGATTGGTCATCAAATGCCCAACATTGCGAACAAACATCAGGCTGCGGCCCGGCAGGGTAAACGGCTTGCCATCAGCATCGACATAATCGCGGTCCGGGTTGGCCTTGCGTTCGACGGTCTTGCCACCCTTTTCGAAGGATGCATCGAGATCGCCACGCATCAGGCCGAGCCAGTTGCTATAAGCGAGCACCTTGTCTTCTGCGTCCACCGCTGCCACCGAATCTTCCATATCGATGATCGTGGTCAGCGCCGCTTCCATCAGGACATCGGCGATATGGGCCGGATCATCCTTGCCGATGGGGTGTGCCGGGTCGATCACGACTTCAGCGTGCAATCCGTTATGTTTGAGCAGCAAGGACTGGCCGTTGCGGCCAACCAATTGCGACGGATCAGCCAATGCGGGCTCACCCCCCGTATAATCGGTCCATGATCCAGTCGACAGCGGAAAAGCTTCGTCCAGAAACGCTTTCGCTGCCTTGATAACCGCAGACCCGCGCTGCGGATCATAGCCGCCTGGCTTGGCCGCCGGTGCATCCAGCGCATCCGTGCCATAGAAGGCGTCATAGAGGCTGCCCCAGCGCGCGTTGGCGGCGTTCAACACGAAGCGGTCGTTGAGCGACGGCACCACCAGTTGCGGGCCGGCCATGGTTGCGATTTCCGGATCGACATTTTCCGTGTTGATCGAAAAAGCGGCTGGCTCTTCAACCAGATAGCCGATCTCTTTCAGAAAGGCCTGATATTCTGACTGATCAATCGGCTGTCCCTTGTGATCAACATGCCAGGCATCAATCTGCGCCTGCAGCTTCTCCCGCTTTTCGAGCAATGCTGCATTGCGGGGAGCGAATGTACCGAGCAATTGTGCAAAATCCTGCCAGAATTTTGCGCCGTCGACGCCGGTGCCCGGCAAGGCCCGATCATTGACAAAATCAAACAGTTCCCGCGCGATCTGGATACCGTTCTGGCTGACATATTCGGACATAATATTTCCTCGTTGAATTGGTAAGGCTCTGTTCGATGCTGAAAGCTGTACCAGTGCCTATCTGCAGATAGTCCGGGGAGGAATTACGGCGGGATATGACGCTGTCGATTAGCTTTGTAAATGGCAGAATTGAGTCATTGCCGATGCAATCCCGTTGGTTCAAGTAGAGACTTATATGCAAAACGAACGAAAAAATGAACTTCTGGAAAGCAGCCTCGAGCGGGCGGCAGAACTTTTGGGTGATGTGACGGGGCCGGTAATGGCAAAATATTACGCCAGCCATCCGCAAGCAAAAATTGCATTTACAGAACATGGTTTGGGCAACAGCGTCAAACTGGAGGCCGAAATGGTCGAAAGCATAATTTATTGCCTGATGAACTGGTATGATCGGCCTGAGGAAATCCGAATCATGTTCGGGAGCACTGTACCACATCACGAACATGCTTTGCATGTTTCACATGAATGGTTCGCCGGACTGATTGATGCTGCGATCGAAGTTATTTGCGCGACTGTGCCGGAATCCCGGGAGGATGAGCTTCAAGTCTGGAACGAAATTCGCAGCGGTCTCAAAACGCTTGTCAAAGAAGCACAAAGCCTCTGACACGGGACATTGAATGACCATGATAAACGGGTTACGATAAATAATTTCAAATGCTATCAGTCTTAAATGAAAGCAGATTCCTTATCCGAAAAAGCGACGCTGGAACGGGCGAGCGGCCTGCCACTATTGCCGCGCACCGTTGAATGGGCAAAAACCAATAGCGGCACCACCAATCTGGATGGCCTGAAAACCGTCGCGGGCATGTTGGCGGATTCCTTTTCGATCCTGCCCGGAAAAACCGATCTGGTCGATCCCGAGCCGGTCGAAGCGGTCCGTCCGGATGGCACCGTCGATCGGATTCAGCGCGGTCAGCATCTGGTCGTGTCTGTTCGCCCCCAAGCACCCGTTCGCATCCTGCTGACCGGTCATATGGACACGGTATTTCCGGCGGATCATGCGTTTCAGCAGATCGTTGAACTCGAACGCGGCGTGCTCAATGGCCCGGGCCTTGCCGACATGAAGGGCGGAATCTCGGTCATGCTTGGCGCATTGCAATTGCTCGAGCAGAGCGAGCTTGCCAGCCGGATCGGCTATGATGTGATGATCAACAGCGACGAGGAAGTCGGCTCCGGATCATCCTTATCACTGATCGAGCGGCTCGCCAGAGGCAAGACCGCCGCCCTCACCTATGAGCCGGCCCTGCCCGACGGCACGCTGGCGGGCGAACGCGGAGGTAGCGGCAATTTTTCGATCATCTTCACTGGCAAGAGCGCTCATGCCGGCCGCAATCCCGATGAAGGACGCAACGCATTGATAGCGGCAGCCGACATGGCGCTGCAACTTAAGGCGCTCCACCGTGAAGGCTTGAGCGTCAACCCGGCAAAAATCGACGGCGGCGGCCCCAATAATGCGGTCCCCGATCACGCCGTCTTGCGGGTCAATTTCCGCCCCAAATCGCTTGCAGATCAGAAAGTTGCGCAAAGCGCCCTCGACCAGCTGGTCAGGGAGATCGCACGGACACATGATCTCGGCGTGCATTGCCACGGCAGCTTCGGGCGACCGCCCAAACCGATCGATCCGCAGGCGCAGAAGCTCTTTGGCCTGGTCAAGCAATGCGGCGCAGAACTGGGCCTCGATATAAACTGGCGTGGCACCGGGGGGGTATGTGACGGCAATAATATCGCGGCTTGCGGCATTCCCGTGGTAGACACTATGGGCGTCAGAGGCGGAGCGATCCACAGTTCTGATGAATATTTGATAACGGAAAGTCTGGTCGAACGGACACAATTATCGGCGCTGACGATCATGCGGATCGCCGAAAAGGGAGGATTATGAGTTTCCGGATACGCGCGGCGCGGATCGATGATCTGCAGCATCTATACGAAATGGCGAAACTGACCGGTGGCGGTTTTACCAACCTGCCCGCCGATCGGGGTTCCCTGACAGCAAAGCTGGAACGATCCGAACGCGCCTACCAGAGAGAAACTGAGGAGCATGGCGATGATCTGTTCATCATGGTGCTGGAAAATGTCGAAACCGGAGCGGTACGGGGCACATCGCAACTTTTCACCAAGGTCGGACAGACCTGGCCCTTCTATTCCTATCGGCTGAGCAACCTGTCGCAGACCAGCAAGGAGCTTGACCGCACGTTCAGCGCCCAGATGCTCAGCCTGGTCACCGATCTGGAAGGCGCGAGTGAAGTCGGCGGCCTGTTCCTCCATCCCGGCGAACGCGCTGGTGGCCTTGGCATGTTACTGGCCCGGAGCCGCTATCTGTTCGTCAAGGAGCATCGCGAG
>JAGPVK010000092.1 GCA_018067055.1 Sphingomonadales bacterium
ATTCCGATATTGGCCGGTTGCGCAGAAAAGACGGCAGCAGCCCGATGATCGCGGTTGCCGGTTGCGTCGCTCAGGCCGAGGGCAAGGAAATTTCCCGTCGCGCGCCAAGCGTCGATATTGTCGTCGGACCACAAGCCTATCACCGGCTGCCGGAATTGATGGAGATGGCAAAATCGGGCAAGAAGGCGCTCGATACCGACATGCCCGCTGTATCGAAATTTGATGTCCTGCCATCGCGCGGGAAACAGACACGGCCGACCGCCTTTCTTACTGTCCAGGAAGGTTGTGACAAATTTTGCACTTATTGCGTGGTGCCATACACACGTGGCGCAGAGATCTCCCGTCCGTGGGCCGATCTGATTGACGAAGCCAAAGCTCTGGTCGATGGCGGTGCGCGGGAGATCACCTTGCTTGGCCAGAATGTCAACGCATGGACCGGCGATGACGAAAAGGGCAATCATCAGGGACTGGACGGCCTGATCCGGGCGCTAGACCGGATTTCCGGTCTGAAGCGCATTCGCTATATGACCAGCCATCCCAATGACATGACCGAAGGGCTGATTGCGGCACATGGCGAAGTGGCCAAGTTGATGCCCTTCCTCCATCTTCCCGTGCAATCCGGCAGCGATCGCATTCTCAAAGCGATGAACCGTTCGCATAGCGCGCAAAGCTACCTCAATATTCTGGAACAGATGCGCAAAGTGCGCCCGGATATCGCGCTTTCGGGCGATTTCATCGTCGGCTTCCCCGGCGAAAGCGATCAGGATTTTGAAGAAACTTTGCAGATTGTCCGCGATGCCAATTATTCGCAGGCCTTTTCCTTCAAATATTCGCCACGCCCCGGCACTCCTGCGGCGACAATGGCTGAACAGATAGCGCCGGAAGTGATGGATGAACGGTTACAAAGATTGCAGGCGTTGCTGAACGAGCAACAATATGCCTTCAATCAGCAGACCGTGGGCCGGACTACCGACATATTGCTCGAACGTCAGGGCAAGCTGGAAGGCCAGCTGCTTGGCAAGACGCCCTGGCTGCAATCGGTCCATATCATCTCGCCCAACCTCAAAATCGGTGATTTGGTCGAGATCGAAATCACCCAGGCCGGACCCAATAGCCTTACCGGTCAAATCAAAGAAAGACTTGCTGCCTGATGGTCCAAAAAGCGAAAGCCGGAACGGCCGGAAAACTCATCAAACTGGATCTCGAATTCGACGATCCGCAGATTTTGGGCGATCTGTTCGGCGAATATGACCGGAATATTGTCGCGATCGAAAATCGTCTGGGCGTCTATATTGCGGCCCGCGGCACGAAATTGAAGATTGAAGGCGAGGCAGAGGCCGTCGCGAAGGCGCGCGATGTCTTGACCGGCATCTACAATCGTTTGGAACAAGGTCAGGAAATTGACAATGGCGCGGTCGAAGCGATTATCGCCATGGCTGCGGACCCGCGCGTTGCCAAGGTAGCACGGCAATCCTCGACGAGCACAGACGACAACAAGAATAACGTCGCCGATGCGCCAAAGGTGATGATCCGAACGCGCAAGAAAACGATTTTTCCGCGTTCCGTTCGCCAAGCCCATTATATGGAAGCACTCGCTCGCGATGACATGATTTTTGCGCTGGGTCCCGCAGGGACCGGCAAAACCTATCTGGCGGTGGCGCAAGCGGTTTCGCAGTTGATCAGCGGCTCGGTTGACCGGCTGATCCTGTCGCGTCCGGCGGTCGAGGCGGGTGAAAAAATCGGTTTTCTGCCGGGTGACCTGAAGGAAAAGGTCGATCCTTTTCTTCGTCCCCTGTATGATGCGCTATACGATACGCTGCCTGCCGAGCAGGTGGAACGAAGGATCGAGAGCGGCGAGATTGAAATCGCTCCAATCGCCTTCATGCGCGGACGAACCCTGTCCGACGCATTTGTCATTCTCGACGAGGCGCAGAATACCACGGCGGCACAGATGAAGATGTTTCTGACCCGCTTTGGCATGAACAGCCGGATGGTGATTTGCGGCGACCCGAAACAGGTGGATCTGCCCAAGGAAGCCGTGTCCGGACTGGCCGATGCCGTAACCAAGCTGGAAGGTATCGAGCGAGTGAGCTCGATCCAGTTCGGCGCCAGCGATGTTGTCCGCCATCCCTTGGTCGGAAAAATTGTCGAAGCCTATGAAGGCAAAGATGCTCCAGACTGAACTGACCGCGTCCCCATTGTGGAAGAATGAGCAGGACTGGACCGATTTGGCTGCACAGGCAGCAAAAGCTGCAATTTCGGCTTCTTCCCATGCCGATCTGCTGGACCGCAATTTTGCGATAGAGGTGAGCGTGAAGCTTTCCGACGACAGTGAAGTCCATTCACTCAATAAGGCCTATCGCGGCAAGGACAAGCCCACCAACGTCCTTTCCTTCCCGCAAATCCAGCCCGACTTGCTGGAAACACTGGCAAATACCGACGACGGCGAGGCACTGCTCGGGGATATAATCCTGGCTTACGAGACATGTCGGGATGAAGCATCGGCCAAGAATATTTCCTTTTCCCATCATGTTTCACATTTGATTGTGCACGGGTCGCTGCATTTGCTAGGATATGATCACGAAAACGAGATAGATGCAGGGTTGATGGAAAATTGCGAAATCAATGCATTGGCGACATTGGGCATTGCCAATCCTTATGCAGAACAAGTGTAAAACAGGTAATCAAAAACTAGAATGACCGACGTTGAAAATGACAGTGGCAACAGCACGGCTCGCAGCAGCAGCCAAACCAGGGAAGAAGAAGAACCCGGGCGAATATGGCGGAGCCTGAAGGCTCTGCTATTCGGCAACACCGATGACAACAGCCTGCGTGCGCAGATCGAAGAAGTCATTGATGATCATGAAAACGATGCCGAGGGCGATTCCAACGGCAATCCGGATGTATCATCTCTGGAACTGGAAATGTTGCGCAACATGCTGCATTTCAGCGAGCATCGGGTTGACGATATTGCGGTGCCCCGGGCCGACATCATCGCAATCGAGGAAAGCTCATCGTTCGATGCCTTTGTCGATATTTTCTCTGAACATGGCCACAGCCGGATTCCGGTATATCGCGAGAATCTCGACAATATTATTGGCATGATCCACATCAAGGATATCTTTGCCATTTTGGCCAAAGGTGGTCCGTTTCCCGACGATATCACGCCGTTTCTCCGGCAACCGCGCTTTGTTCCGGAATCCATGGGCGTGCTCGATTTGCTCGCTGAAATGCGCGCCACCAGGACTCATCTGGCGATTATTTTCGACGAATATAATGGCACCGAAGGCCTGGTAACGATCGAGGATATTGTCGAGGAAATTACCGGGGAGATCGAAGACGAGCATGATGACGAACCAGTCCCCTTGCTGGTCCAGCTCGATGATGGCGTATGGGAAGCGGATGCGCGGGCCGAACTGGATGATGTTGGTGACACCATCGACCCGGCGCTTGAAGAAATTGACGAAGATGTCGACACGATCGGCGGCCTGTCCTTTGTTCTGGCGGGACATATCCCCACGGTCGGTGAGCGGCTGGAACATCCGAGCGGCTGGGTTTTGGAAATTACCGAAGCCGACGATCGCCGCGTCACCCGCTTGCGCTTGCACCCGCCTGCACAGCATGAGCACAAATAAACCGGTCAGGAACCTGCCAGTTGCGCAGCCCGAATCCGCCAGCTTTTGGCTAGCACCGGATTGCCCGAGAGTGCTTTGAGTTCCGCGCCCTGCCCCTTGTGCTGTCCGCCAACGATCAATCCGAACAGCCGGTCCAGCGGCCAGTCAGGCATCGGCTGTTCCTGCTGGATCATTTCGTCCCCTGCCTGCACAAGGCCTTCTTCCAGCACGCGGAAATAGCTGCCGGACTTTCCGGTTTTCACCACGGTTTTCAAAACGTCGGACTTGCCGAAGCGATGATTGAGTTTCCAGCACGGCTGCCGGGCATGACTGCATTCGATCAACGCCTCCCCGATGCGGAAAATATCGCCAAGACAAACCTCCGATTCGGTCATTCCCTTGCAGCTGAAATTTTCGCCAAATGCACCCGGCAGACCGAGCACCGATACATCAGGATATTTGTCCCGCCAAAATTGATAATGTTCCACCGGATAGAGATGGATCGCCTTGTCTCGTCCACCATGGTGCAGCGGATCGGCAACCTGGTTGCCTTCCAGCCCTTCAAAACCCAGCATCAGCGAGCGATCAATCATATTCTTGGCGATTGCGCTCATCTCGCCATCATCGCCAAAGACTTTCGGAGTGCCTGTCAGCACATGGTCGAGCAAGGTCCGGATCATTGCAGACTGCTAGCCCAGCAAGTTCACATTGGCAATTCTCCCTCGACTATGCTTCAAGGCGGCTATGGAAATCAGTGACCTTCGCATCGCCCTG
>JAGPVK010000099.1 GCA_018067055.1 Sphingomonadales bacterium
AGCACTTACATTGATAGGGCCTAGCCCACCTTGCGCTCATCTTCTTCAACAAATCGCCGGAGCGCAGCGTTAATCCGGGTCTGATAACCGCTACCGGACTGCTTGAACCAGTGCAGCACATCCGCATCCAGCCGCAAGGTCACTTGCTCCTTCACCGGGCGGTAAAATTTTCCTCGCTCGGCAGCCGACCAGTCGGTCACTTCCGGCACATCAGAAAGGTCGATATCCTCGTCCCGCATCGCATCCAGTGCGGCCAGTTCCTTCTCCAGCTTGGAGGCGAGCTTCTTAGATTCCTTCTTCATAAGCATGTCTCTCATATGCGGTCGCTTTTCTGGCGCTGATAATTCTGCCACCGCTTTCATCGTCGAAATAGGTATGAACCACCAAAATCGTTGCCGTGCTGACGCGACCGATTGTTTGCCAGCGGTTGCCATCGGGATGGGAGTCCAGTTGACTTAAGTGCAGAGGATCAGCAAAAACCAGAGTTGCCAGTTCGAACGAAACGCCATGTTTCGCCCTGTTGGCAACCGCCTTGCGTTGATCCCAGCGCCACTCCATTTGTAACTACAAATATGTAACTACGTGCAATTTGTCAATAGCGGAAGACAGTCATGGCCAACTCCATCCTCATCGAACAACGCGGCGCAATCGAGATTCTAACGCTCAACCGGCCCGATAAACTGAACACGATGAACGAGGAAATGATCTTCGCGCTGCAGGATTATTTTCGCGGTCTTCAGAAGCGTCTTGATATTCGCGTCGTCATTTTCCGGGCGGAAGGCCGCGCCTTTTGTGCCGGTCTCGATATCGGTGGCTGGAAGAATGATGGCTCACGGGGCCAGGTCCAGCATGTCTGGAACACCCAGCGTTCTATCGCCACCGTTATGCAACTCATGCGGCAATGCCCGCAGCCGATTATCGCGCTGGCGCAGGGCGCGGCCTGCGGCGGTGGCTTCTCGCTGCTGCTTGCCAGCGACATCCGTTATGGCGCACCGAGCCTGAAAATGAATGCCGCCTATATCAAGATCGGTCTCGGCGGCTGCGATATGGGATCAAGCTATTTCCTGCCGCGCATGGTCGGCGCGTCGATCGCCTCGGAACTGATCCTGACCGGTCGCTTCATCCATGCCGAACGCGCGGAAAAATACGGTCTGATCAGCGAAATGGTCGATGAGGAAAAACTGCTCTCGACGGGCTTGTCGCTTGCGGGAGAAATGCTCGACACCGCCCCGATGGGCCTGCGCCTGTCCAAGGATGCACTGAACCGCAATATCGATGCACAAAGCTTCGAGGCAGCGCTCGCCATCGAGGACCGACAGCAGGTGATGCTGTCGATGACCGAGGACAGCCGGGAAGCGGCCAAGGCGTTTTTCGCCAAGAGAAAACCGGACTACAAGGACCGGTAGCCTGCCCTCTTCCTGAAACAGGGTCAGGATAACCCACCGACTCTATCGCGCGCGGTGCTCGGTGCCCTCTCCGGCCGTTATGAAGACCGCCGTTGCCGAACCTTCCACGTCCGCCGTATGCCAGACGCCCGGCGGGTTGATCACATATTCGCCCGCCGACAAGGGCGTGCTTTGCAGAATCCCGTCCGTCATTTTCTGAATCAGGGTAATTTCGCCTTCGGTACACAAGACCACTTCCGCACCTTTGGGATGCATTTCCCATACGTCCCAGCTTTCGGCAAATCTGTGCATCGAGACCAGTCGGCCCTCGATCCCGTCATCGCTGTGTCGCGCTCCATAGTCCGCATACCATTCCATACCGCCCGTGATTTGGGGTTCAACCTCTGCGGTTGCTCCCATACCCAGATGGATCGGATTGATTTCCAGCCTGTTCGGCATATCCCTTCTCCTTTCAGGTACTGACACTATTTGATCGCCCCGCCCATGATCAACCGCGGCAGCATTACCAGCGCGCCCAGAATCGGCCATTTGCGCTGCCATGGCCTGATCACATAATCGGTCCCGGCATGGCGGTTGATCTTCCACGCCAGATAATCGATGCCGCCGGCATAAGTGGCGGATGCCTTGGCCAGTCTGGCGAGAGTCAGAATCTTGCCATTGCGCCGCAATTGCCGCCATCTTTTTTCAACCGCATCGCGAGAGGCGACAATTTTAAGCGTCTTGCCACGCTTCTTGTCGCGTTCTGCAATTGCCGCCACGACCGCTGGCCCAAATCGCGCATAGCGCTCGGGGTCGGCATCCACGACCGAACCGGAGCGGTCCTTGCGCTCGGCGCGCAATTCCGCCCCGTAGGTCAGCTCAAAACCGCGCTTCCAGAGATCCAATATCGTATATTGCGTATCAACACCCATCATCGGAAAGGTCATATCAAAGAGCGTGACCGGCGCCCCGGCAATCGCCTCAACCGCCTGCGCCTGAGCCGCTGCATCCGCCTGCCAGACCAGCCGGGCCGGTTGCGCGAATCGCGCCCATACGCTGACCGCGCTGGCACCAACCCGGTTCAGCCGGTAAAAATCTTGCTCGCTGAGCACGGCCACCTTGGCGACCAGTCCGTCATGTTCGGCGGGGAATACATTGGGTGGCAGCCGCCTGTTCGCACCCGCCAGCCAGCTTTTCCCGTAAGCCGCTTCATAGCTCGAAACGATCAGGTAGAAATCGAGCATCTGCCCGTCGAGTTCGGTGGTACGCAAGCAGGATCCGTAGAAAAGCACGGCCCGCGACGCCTCGCCATATTGGTCGGCAATCGACGCGGCAAAGGCGGCAACACGCGGATCAACCGGCTGCGCCAGTTCCTGTGCAATCAATGGCTTGAGTTCGCTCACGCGAAACGCTCTAGCTCAAGCAGCGAGCCGAAGGAAGGATACAGCCTTGGTAGATTTCAGAACGATCGGCTGGCCCGGTTGCGCGGAGAATAATTCGCCGTCCATCAGCACGTTGCTGCCCTCGCCCTCGATCCGAATCATGTCGCCGCGTTCCAGATGGATGCCCTTCTGCACATTCTTGCCCAGCCGGCCAAAAATCACCGACAGCAGAAAACGAACGATAGCACCGGCTCGCTGATCAATCGCCAGAAACTGCATTCGGCCAATCGCATTCTGGTTCCGCATCGATCGCTTCATCAGCAACAGCCGCTCCAGCGTGGTGACGATCAGCACCGCAAAATTGCCCTGAAACTGGCCATCGCGGATCAGCGATATCTTGATGGGCGTCGACCGCTTGGGAAGGAATTTCCCCTTTATGCCAAACAGCACCGACGCGAGCGCGGCAAAAACCGTCAGCACATGCGCGGCGGCATTGGGCAATCCCAGCGGATAGATTTTATGACGGCAATAGAGAATGAACTCCGACAGGCCGGCGCCGCCCAGAAACATGCCGAGCACGACCTTGCTGTCCTTGCTGCCATCGGACAGCGCGATCAGTTCCCGCAACACCAGATGTTCGTGCAAGTCATGCTTGGCCAGCTCGACAATGCGTTCCAGCGCCTTGAGCGGATTGCCTTCGGCGCCAAGATCAAGCGCAATCAAATTGGTCTTGCCATTGGGCAATACCGCCACCGGCGGCGGGTTGTCACCGAAATGGCCACCCTGATAAAGTTCGGTCAGCGCCGCCTGCACGGTCCCGTCGCCGCCGTTGATAACCAGCACCTTCGGTTTCACCCGGGCGATGGTTTCCAAGGCCTTGGCAATTTCATCGACATGATCCACTTCATAGTGAAAAACATCGCTGTTCTTGACGCAATAGGACCGCACCTCTGGCAAAATCGCCCGATTTCCGGTTGAATTCGGATTGGAAAGAAGTGCGACATTTGCCATGAAATAGCCCTAAATTGTGCTGAGCGCTTGATGCATCACATATATTTCATGCTGATGCTGATGGTCTTGACCTCATTGCCGATCGCAAATTTGGTTTTCTTGTAGCTAGGCTTGCCCAGATTGAAGATGTTGATGCTTGGGTTGTTCGACATGCCGCCGCCGTCGCTGGTCAGGTCGGTTTTGCCGTTCCCGTTCAAGTCATGGCGCACAGCGATCGCATATTCTCCCGCCTGGTTGAACGGCAGGCAGAAGGTCATGCTTTTCGCGGTAACCGGCACTTCGATGCGGTTGAGCCATGCTCCGCTTTTCAGCCATTCGTCCTTGGTGCCGCGATAGCTTTGGACACGGACCTTTCCGATCGCTTCCTTCAGGCCTTGTATTTCCACCTTTACAGCAGGGCCTTTGCCCGACTGGCACCGGCGCAGATCATTGGGTATCTCCCGGCCACCGGCATATGCGGGGGCAGCAGATAGCAGAATAGTGGTCGATAATGCGATGGAAGCCGCAAATTTCAACATGACGTAATAGCTCCTAGTCGTTATACCCGCGCCAATACTCCGGCGCGGACAAGAATCAGCCCCCGATCTCCTCAAGAGGTATGGATTTGATTTGCGGCGAAAACATGGTGAGAGGGCGACAACAAGTTGAAACTGCTGACTTCCACCGACCGCTATCTGGCAAAATTGATTGCTGTGCCCCTGTTCAGCACGCTGGTGATTGCGGCGATGCTGCTGGTGCTGGAAAAAATGCTGCGGCTGTTTGATTTTGTCGCCGCGGAAGGGGGCCCGGTCAGTGTCGTCTGGCGGATGCTGGCCAACCTGATTCCCGAATATCTGTCGCTCGGCATACCGATAGGTTTGCTGCTTGGCATCCTGCTGGCCTTCCGACAACTTGCACTCAGCTCCGAGCTCGATGTTTTCCGGGCGGTGGGCCAGGGCTACGGGCGCCTGCTGCGCGTGCCCTATATGTTCGCGGTGGCATTGATGCTGGTCAACCTGGCTTTGGTCGGATTCATTCAGCCGCTGTCCCGCTATTATTATGAAGAGCTGCGCTTCGAATTGCGGTCAGGCGCGCTCGGCGCCTCGATCAAGGTTGGTGAATTCACCAATTTGGGCAACCGGATGACTCTGCGGATCGAGGAAAGCCGCGACAATGGCACGAAATTGAGCGGCATGTTCGTCCGCGCCGAAAATAAAAAGGGCCAGACCGTCTCGGTCACCGCAAAAAGCGGCCAGTTTCTGGCAACCGATGATCCCGATACGATCATCCTGCGGCTAACCGACGGCGTGCTGGTCCATGATGCGCCAAATTACGAGAAACCGCGGATATTGAGTTTCAGCAATCACGATTTGCCGATTGATTTGCCCAACATCGAATCCTTCCGATCGCGCGGCGGCAAGAATCTGGAATATACGATACCGGAACTGGTACGGGTCGGCAGCGACACCAAACGGCCGGAGACCGAACGCAACGAGAGTCGCTCCAATTTTCATTTTCGCATGGTCGAAGTCGTGATGATGCTGCTGATGCCGCTGCTCGCGATCGCGCTGGCGGTTCCGCCAAAACGCTCGACTTCCGCTCTCGGTGTCTTTCTGTCGATCGTGATGATCGTGACCTATCACAAGGTCAACGAATATGGCGAGGATGTCGGCTCGCTAGGTCTGGTTGATCCGATCATTGCCCTGTGGCTACCCTTTTGCCTGTTTGCCGCGCTGATCATCTGGATGTATCATGTTGCGGCCCATGTTCCCGGCGGTCAGCCGATCGGGGCACTGGAAAGGGGATTTTCCAAATTTGGCGGTGTCTTCAAGGGTCTGCTCAATTTCAATCGCAAACGCGCGCTGATGAAGGAAGAGCCGGACATGGATTTTTTCCCTTCCCGGACACTGGCCATCTACATGGCAAAAATGTTCATCGTCCGCACTCTGGCGGTGCTGGCGCTGCTGGTGCTGGTGCTGCAAGCGCTCGACCTGCTGGGCGAGAGCGGGGCGATTTTGGCCCACCCGGGCAATGGCGAGGCCGAACTCTGGACCTATGTCTCCTTGCGGGCGCCACAACTCGTGGCCCGTTTTCTGCCCTTTTCGGTGCTGCTTGGTACGATCATCACGCTCGCCACGCTGAACCAGAACAGCGAAGTTGTCTCGATGAAGGCTGGCGGCCTGTCCGCGCATCAGATTCTGGCACCGCTGATTGTTACCAGCATGGGCGTCGCGTTGCTGTCCTTTGTGTTTAACGAAACGCTGGTCGCTCCGGCGACCGCCCGCCTGTCCCAATGGGAGAAAGTCGAATATGGCCCGATTCCGGCAGAGAGCAACATCCGCAACAATGTCTGGGTCAAGGACGGTAATGATCTGATCAACGCACGAACGGTCACCGGCCGTGGCGATCAGGTGCGGTTGCAAGACATCACCATCTACAATCGCACCGAAAATGAACTGAACAGCCTGATTCAAGGGGAAGAAGCCCGGTTTACCGGAAACGGCTGGTTGCTGACCAATGTGACACAATTCAATGTCAGCACCGGATCCGAAGAAAAGAAACCGGAGCTGTTGATTGGCGATAAAATTCGGCCGGATCAGTTCACCTTGTCCAATGTCGACGCAGATAGCCTGTCGATTTTTGCGTTGCGCGGGGCGATTGATGAACTGCAGAACGCCGGTCGCCCGACGATGAGTCTCGAGGCGGGCTGGTGGCACAAGATCTCCGGGCCGATGTCGTCAATCCTGATGCCGTTGCTGGGTGCCGTCGCGGCGTTCGGACTTGCCCGCTCCGGTCAGCTGTTCATCCGGGCCGTGATCGGCATGGCGCTGGGCTTTGCCTATTTCGTCGCCGACAATTTCGCGCTCGCGATGGGCAATATTGGGGCTTATCCAGCCTTGCTGGCGGCGTGGGCGCCATTCCTGCTGTTTTTCCTGATTGGCGAAACCGTGCTGATCCGAACCGAGGAATAGCCGCTTCAGTTGCGCCCGGCGCTGCCGCGGACAAGGCCGGTCACCAATGTTGCAAGGCTGGTGTGATTTGCGCGGTAGAATGGGGAATCGGTCGGCAATTCGGCCGCGATCCGCCGGTGCGCTTCGCCAAGACTATGATAAGGCACGCCCGGCAGCAGATGATGCAGCGCATGATAGCGCAGTCCCACCGGTGCCCACAAGGCCGGCAAAGTCCCTGGCGGCGGCACATTGACACTGTCGAGATATTGCCCCGTGACGCTCATCTCATGGCCGTCATTCTCCCACAGATGCGCAACCAATGTACGAATCTGGTTCAAGATGACGCTACCGGACATCACGCCGAGGAATATCAGAAAAGCCCGCATTGGAATGACGTCCGTCGCGACCATGGCAAGCAAAGCAATGGCCCAGATACTGGCTCCGACCTCGCAGGCAAGCCAGCGACGCTTGAGATCGCCTTCGGGCGATTTGCGGCGAAAATCCGGGTTGATGATCAAACCGGAATAGCGCTCGACCACGATCCGGCGCAGCGGCGGAATGATCGCCGAAAGCGGTGACAGGATCGCATAGCGGAACAGCAAGGCAACCGGTGCCAGCGCCGCGACGACCACGAACAGGGGAACCGACCAGGGCTTCATCAGCGCCAGCGGCAAATATTCCGGGTCCTCCACCGTGCCATATTTTTTGGTTCGGTGATGGATGCTGTGAATGCCTTCATACATGAAAGACGGAATCAGCATCGGCACCCCGAACAGCAGGTTCCTGACGAAATGAAAGCCCGGCAGCGCGTTGCGGCGCACATGAGTCAGTTCGTGAATGAAGCTGCCCGCCCGGTACAGGGCAAGAATGGCGATCAAGCCGCAGAAAATGGCGAGGCCTGTTGATGGACTCAGAATCGCGCCCGCCAAACTCCCGTAGCCAACCAACAGCGATGCCAGAAAATCAGCCCAATAGATGGCTGGCTTGGGCGCGTTGAGATCGCGCGTCACCTTCGCCGCGGTCCGGATCAGTTCATTGTCCTCGGCCACGAAAACGGACGCGGCATTCTGGCGCCCATCGACTGCGGCCTTTGGCGCATTTTCCGGAATGATGGTTGTCGAACTCATAAACACCTGCATAATTGTTGATCCGCGTAGAGCAACATAACATGGCGACATCATGGCAAGGGCAAGACAGCAGCGGTCCCCTTGCCCTTGACATTGCGCCGCGATTAACGTCACAGCCAGCCGCAAATATAGAAGGATATGATATGGTGGCCGGTCAGGATATAGTGATTCAGCCTGTTACTACCAAGGGTCAGACCAAGCAGTTTATCGACATTGCTTATGAGCTCAATGCCTCTGATCCAAAATGGGTCCCACCGTTGAAGTCCGAGGTGGCCAAGCTGATTACGCCCGGGAAAAACCCGTTTTTCGAACATGCCAAGGTACAGTTCTTTCTGGCGCTGCGGCATGGCCGTGTGGTTGGCCGGATCAGCGCCCATATTGATCAACTGGCGCTGCTGCAGCCACCGGAACAGGGCATGGGCCCGGGAACCGGTAATTGGGGCATGATGGAAGCGAAGGATGAGGCCGCGATGGATGCGCTGATCCGCGCGGCGGAAGATTGGCTGAAGGATCAGGGCATGACCCGTGTGCTCGCGCCGATCAGCATGTCGGTCTGGGAAGAACCAGGCCTGCTGACCAAAGGGCACGACCATAGCCCGATGATCATGATGGGCCACCATAACCCCGCCTATCAGGGCTGGATCGAGAATCTTGGCTATACCGTCGCCAAGCGTCTGGTGACCTATGATCTGCCGGTAAAGGATGGCTTTCCGGAACTGATCAACCGCATTGTCGCCTCGGGTGAACGCAAGCAGCAACTCCAGATCCGCAAGGTCGACAAGAAACATTTTGACCGGGATGCGGCGATAATCATGGGGCTTCTGAACGATGCCTGGTCGGGCAATTGGGGCTTTGTGCCGATGACAGACCATGAAATCGATCACGCGGGCAAAAGCCTCAAACCGATCGTGCAAGAGGCCTTGATCCGGATCGCCGAATTCGATGGCGAGCCGGTCGCCTTCATGATGACTCTTCCCAACATGAATGAAGTTATCCGCGACCTCAACGGTTCGCTGTGGCCATTCGGCTGGGCGAAACTGCTCTGGTGGCTGAAATTTCCCAAGGCACAGTCGATGCGGGTGCCTTTGATGGGGGTCAAAAAGGAATTGCACAACACCCGCCTGGCGAGCCAGCTGGCCTTCATGATGATCGAATATATCCGCCGTGATGCGGTCGCTGATTTCGGTACGCGATATGCGGAAATCGGCTGGATATTGGAAGATAATCAGGGAATGGTCGCGATTGCCGATGCAATTGGCGCTAAAATAAACCGGGAATATCTGATCTACGAAAAGGCCATCCCGGCAACCAATTGATGATCAATCGTCGGTAGTCCGATCAGATATTCAGATCGACCCAGGCCGGCGTATGATCACTGGCCTTCTCCCGACCCCGGTGTTCCTTGTCGACGCCGCAGCTTTTCAAGACATCGGCTGCCAACGGACTGAGCAGCAGGTGATCAATCCGAAAACCCTGGTCGCGCTGCCAGCCGCCGCTGCGATAGTCCCAGTAGGTCCAGATATTGCCCGACGGATAGGTCACGCCCAGTGCGTCGGTCCATCCGTCATTCAGGATGCGCCGATAGCCCTGCCGGCTTTCCGGCTGCATCAGCGCATCATCCTGCATCGCCTTAACCGAATAGACATCATTGTCGCGTGGGATGACATTATAATCGCCGGCCAGAACGGCTGGCACTTCCTCCGCCCAGATTTCGGCGGCGCGTTCGCGCAACCGCTTCATCCAGCGCAGCTTGAAATCAAATTTCGGTCCGGGATGCGGATTGCCATTGGGCAGATAAATACTCGAAACCCGAATTTTTTGACCGTTTTTGTCGGTGATATTGGCTTCTAGATACCGGCTGTGCTCATCTTCGGGTTCACCATCAAGACCGCGCTTGATCTCTTCCGGCACCTGATCGCGCGCCAATATCGCGACGCCATTGAAGCTCTTTTGCCCGTGCCAGATTGCACCATAGCCGATTTCTTCAAATTTGTCGGCGGGAAAGCCCTCATCCTGCGTCTTGATTTCCTGCAGACAGGCGACATCGGGCTTGGTTTCTTCAAGCCATTCCAGCAGCCGGGGCAATCGTGCCTTGATACCGTTGATATTATAGCTGGCGATGCGCATGATCAGCGTCTTTCCGTTGGTATTGGTCCCGCCGAAATGCGCCTTGAAACCGAAAGCGCACTGCGACAGGCGCAGTGCTAACGGACTGTTACCAAGCGATCAAACGGAAAAGCTGGAGCCGCAACCGCAACCGGAAGCTGCATTGGGATTGGTCACCTGAAAGGCGCTGCCGCCCAGCGACTCGACAAAATCGACAGCACTGCCGCGCACCAGATCGAGGCTGACTTCGTCAACAATCAGGGTCACGCCCGACTCTTGCACCGCGATATCATCTGCTTCGATACTGTCGGCCAGACCAAAGCGATATTGAAAGCCGGAACATCCCCCGCCTTCGACGGCCAGTCGCAAAATGGCAGCTTTGCCCTGTTTTCCGGCAATCGCAGCCACGCGCTTTGCGGCATTGGGGGTCAGGATGATATCCTGTTCGAGGGGTGCGATGGCCTGGTTCATGACCTTAAGATAGGGACAAACAAAAGGAGCGGCAAGCCTTAAGCTCGAACCGCTCCTTCATGCACCCTCTCCCAAAGGTGTAAAGTCTGTCTTATTCGGCTGGGCCGCCCAATGCAACGCCGGAATTCAGCTTCTGTGCGACCAGGAAATCATTGGATTGCATGAACGGAATGGGATTGACCGCTTCGCCTGCGATGCGCACTTCATAGTGAAGATGGCTGCCGGTAGAACGGCCGGTAGAACCCATGAAGCCGATCAGG
>JAGPVK010000101.1 GCA_018067055.1 Sphingomonadales bacterium
GAAGCATCTGCTGACCAAACATAATGATCAGCTCCACGCGCTCGCCAATGCCCTGCTCGAATATGAGACCCTGTCGGGCGAAGAAATTGACGAGCTCGTCAAGAACGGCAAGTTCCACAGACCGGATGGTGATGTCGTCAAACCAGCTGCTGTTCCTACGGTTGGCGCATCAATCCCGAAAGCGGGACGGAAAAAGAAGGGCCCGTTCAACGACCCCAAACCGCAAGGCGCTTGATTCGCCGTTGATCGACGGAACAGCACAAACGAAAAGGCCGCTCGGGAATATTCCCAGCGGCCTTTTCTTTTGTCTCGATAGTTCTGCGCGGTAACGCGAGCAGTTTAGCGGCGGCCGTAATCTCCGGCGACACCGGCACTGCGTGGCGGTGCGGCAGCGGTCAGGCGCAGCGCTTCTGCGGACTGGCTGATCGAACCGATTTCATCCGGCGTATCATCATCATCAATGAGCACCTTCTGCAGCGACTGAATCAGGCTTTCCTGCAGATCCTTCGGCTTGACGGTTTCTTCTGCGATTTCGCGCAGCGCCACAACCGGGTTTTTATCACGATCGCGATCAACGGTCAGCTCTGCGCCACCCGAGATCTCGCGTGCGCGCTGAGCGGCAAACAACACCAGATCAAACCGGTTTGTGACTTTATCAACGCAATCTTCAACCGTAACGCGAGCCATAAGGCGCTCCTGATTCTGCAAACTTTTGGAAAAGAGCCCCGCATTTAGGGATAAGGGCGGAATTTGTCAACAAATCCGGTCTCGCTCGAGCATTGCCGAGCAAACCATTAAGGAATCTAATGGTTTGTCGGTGCGTCGATGTTAATCTATGCCCCAACCTCATGGAAAGCATCGACGCGAATAAGCGGCAATCGCAACCCGAAATTCCGCCCTGGTTTGAAGTTGGCGGAAACCGGCTGCAGCTAATCCGCAAACCGGCAAAACGCCTATCCGCGCTGGTCGACATGCTGCAGACAGCGGACAAAAGTCTCAAGCTGTTTTTCTACATGTTTGAGGATGACCGCCTCGGCCGGATGATCCTCGACATATTGATTGCCGCCTGCGAGCGCGGAGTAGCGGTCGAAATGATGATCGACAGCTTCGGTTCCAATGGAACCCCGCGCAAATTTTTTGATCCGTTTACGCAGGCCGGCGGAAAGCTGGCGGTGTTCAGCCCCCGTTTTTCCACCAGCTATTTTGTCCGCAATCATCAGAAAATGATCATCGCGGATGATCGCTCCGCGCTGATCGGCGGATTCAACATTGCCGACGAATATTTCAATATGCAGCAACAGGCTGACGACAGCTGGGAAGATCTCGGCCTCGCGATCGAAGGGCCAGAAGTCGCAAATCTGGCCAGCTATTATCGGCTTTTGTCGGGCTGGGTATATCGGCACAACGGCAACATGCGCTCTCTGCGGAAGATGGTGCGGAATTGGGATGCCGGTGATGGCCAGTTTCGGTGGCTTCTGGGCGGCCCCAGCAATCGCCTGAGTCGCTGGGCGTCGGCGATCAAGAAGGATCTTGAAAATGGCAGCAGGCTCGATCTTGTCACCGCCTATTTTTCGCCGGGACAGGGTCTTTTGCGGCGGATCGGCGGCCTGTCGAAGCGCGGCGGACAAAGCCGGATCATATTGCCGGGTAAAACCGACAATGGGGCGACCATCGGCGCCAGCAGATTGCTATACGGCTATCTGCTGAAGCGGCACGCCCGGATTTTCGAATATCAACCCAGACGTCTCCACACGAAATTGGTGATTGTCGATGATGCCGTCTATATCGGTTCGGCAAATTTCGATTTGCGCAGCCTGTTCATCAATGTCGAAATGATGTTGCGGGTCGACGATGCCGACTTTGCCAATCACGCCCGCAATATGGTTGATATCTTGCATGAAAATGCCGACCCCATCACCCCGGAACTGCACAAGTCCCGTCGCACTTTTCTCAATCGCCTGCGCTGGACGATATCCTATTTCCTGGTCAATACGCTCGACTATCGGGTTACCCGCAGGTTGAACTTCGGGATCAGGAAATGACGGCTGCCGGTCGCGGATGAATGGCTTTGTCGATGGTCGCAACAATCTGTCGCAGCAGGAGAATCATTCATCGCAAACCGCAATTTTGCCCCTGTTCACACAGTTGCGCTTAGTTACAAGGGTCCATGATCATTATAAAAGCAGGTAAACCACAGGGCATGAAACATTATCGGCATATCTTGATAGTGCTGCTGACTGCGACATTGGCCGCCTGCGTGTCTGCGCCCAACCGGCCGGTCGCCCAGCAGAATAATGCCCCACCCCCAACCTATCAGAACCGGTTGCCGGCAGCGCCGCCTCGCGTCGACAATGCCCGGGAACAGCCCAACCCGGCTCTGGTCCGCGAGATTGAGGATCTTTGGCGGTCTTTCCCCGGCAAGACCGGGATCGCCATCAAGCGGATCGACGGCGAATGGGAGTTCGGGCAGCGGGCTGAAGAATATTTCCCGCAGCAAAGCGTTTCAAAACTCTGGGTGGCGATGACCCTGCTCGACAAGATTGATCAGGGCCGTGCATCCCTGTCCGATCCGATCCGTATCGGCAAGGAAGACCTGACTGTGTTCCATCAACCGATGGCGGTTGAAGTGGAGCGGGAAGGCTCGGTGATAAAATCGGTCTATACCTTGCTCGAGATGGCGCTTGCGAGCAGCGACAATACCGCAAATGACGCCCTGCTTCGTCATGCTGGCGGGCCAGACGCGGTCCGCAGCTTCATCGCAAAGAACAATCTCGGGAAGATCCGCTTCGGCCCGGGCGAGCGACTGCTGCAAAGCGGCATTGCCGGGATGGAATGGAAGCAGGACCTGTCCTACCGCCGGACATTTTATGCCGCTCGCGCCAAAATTCCGGTCGAGCAGCGGCGGCAGTCGCTCGAAGCCTATCTCGCCGATCCGGTTGATGGCGCCAGTCCGATTGCCATTGCCCGCGCGCTGGACAAATTGGCTCGCGGTGCGCTGCTCTCGGACAATTCGACAAAATTGCTGCAATCGATATTGAAGCGGACGCGCAGCGGGCCGAACCGGTTAAAGGCTGGCGTGCCTGCGGGCTGGGAATTTCTGCACAAAACCGGCACCGGCCAGGTGCTTGGGGCCGTGGCAACCGGATATAATGATATCGGCATCATGACCGCGCCCGATGGCACGCGTTATGCGGTGGTCGTGATGCTGGGGGATACGACTGCTTCGATTCCCGAACGCATGCGCATGATGCAGGCGGTGACCCGCACCGTTGCCCGCTACCACCCCGGCTAGCGTTTATTCGGTAGCAGCCGAAGCCGCTTGCCCGGTTTCAACAGATTCAGGGGGCGCGTTGCGCTCGTCGAGCATTTCCGCAGCCTCATCGAGCGCCTTTGCCTCGCCAACGGTTACACCGCCGGGACCAGGATCATTTTGCGCCGGGCCGCATGCGACCAACAAGGTCAATATCATGGCACTGGAAAGGTTTCTCATGATTGTTCCATAAATGCTATTCGGGCTGGACCAAAGACAAAAAAAGGGCCGTCCGAAGACAGCCCCTTTTCCCGAAAATATGATTAGATTATTCGGCTACTTTTTCGGCTTCAGCTTTGGCATCTTCCGCAGCGGCATCAACGGCTTCGCCAGCGGCATCAACAGCCTTGTCAACTTCTGCGGTTGCGTCTGCAGCAGCTTCGCCCATCGCGTCGGCAGCGCCTTCAGCAGCGTCCATGGCATCGTCAGCAGCTTCTTCAGCGGTTGCTTCGGTGCCTGCTGCTGCGTCTTCTGCGCCAGCTTCAGCATTATCTGCGCCGGAGCAAGCAGCCAGGCCGAGTGCAGCGGCCAGTACGATTGATGTTGTAACTTTTTTCATTGGGGTAACCCTTTATTTTATTCCTCAAAAACCACGCAGTCCGGGAGTTCTTGTCCCTCCTTCGACTACGGTCCGCATTCTTAACGATTTGGCGGAATGAACGCAATGAAGAACCTGTTTCGAGGATTTCATGAATTGCAAATTCTCGCAGATTGCCCGTCGCAAACAAAAGCCAAGCCTGCAAATCTAGCCGATTGACCAGATATAAAGATTTCTTTATATAGTTATTTGACATGGACGATATCTTGAACATTTTCAGGGCGCTTGCCGACCCTACCCGGTTGCGAATCATGCTGCTGCTGCAGAAAATGGAGCTGGCGGTTGGCGAACTCGCACAAATTCTGAACCAGAGTCAGCCCCGCATCTCCCGGCACATAAGAATATTGGATGAAGCCGGCCTGGCAGAGCGTCGGAAGGAAGGCAGCTGGGTTTTCCTGAAACCGGGGCCAGCGTCCGAACTGGAAATATTGGGACGCCTTTTTCGGTCCGAAAAGGTCGCCAAGTCCGAGCAGGCGATGCAGGATCAGG
>JAGPVK010000104.1 GCA_018067055.1 Sphingomonadales bacterium
GCTCCCGGCCCGCTGGTCCGTGCGCTGCTCGATTCCGGCTGCGAAATACGCGGCGATGATGCGGTGCTCGAATTGGACGAGCGTATCGTCTCGGCGGATGATTCTGACTGGGACACCGAATATCTCGCCCCGATCCTGTCGGTTGCGATGGTGGACGGAGTTGATGAGGCGCTGGCGCATATTGCCGAACATGGTTCGCATCATACCGACGTGATCGTCACCGAAGACGCAGACATGGCTGAAAATTTCATCCTGCGCGCCGACAGTGCGATCGTGATGCACAATGCCTCCAGCCAGTTTGCCGATGGCGGCCAATTCGGGCTTGGCGCGGAAATCGGTATTTCCACCGGACGCCTGCACGCGCGCGGTCCGGTCGCGCTGGAAGGGCTGACGACCTATAAATGGGTGGTCCGCGGTACCGGGCAAGTCCGCCCTTGACCGTGATTCGGTGAAAACCACCGGCCTTCTCGGCGGCTCGTTCAATCCAGCCCATGGCGCCCATCGCTCGATCAGCCTGTTTGCGATGCAACAGCTCGATCTCGATGAAACTTGGTGGCTGGTTTCGCCGGGCAATCCGCTGAAAGAAGGCGCTAAAGACATGGCACCGCTGCATGCGCGGCTGGCTTCGGCCCAGAAAATGGCGCGCCGGAGCCAGATTCAACCAACGGCGATCGAACAGGATCTGGGCACGCGCTATACCTATGATACGCTGCGTAAGTTGGTGCAGCGATACCCGAAACGGCAATTTGTCTGGATCATGGGGGCGGACAATCTGGCCCAGTTTCACCGCTGGAAAGACTGGCGAAAAATAGCCCGATTATTGCCGATTGCAGTTATTTCGAGACCCGGCTATGATGACGATGCTTTTGCGGCTCCCGCAATGGCTTGGCTGCGGCGCTTCGTCCACCCCGTGAGCCAGCGTGGTAACTGGACCAACTGGAGTACGCCGGCGCTGACATTCCTGCGCTATCGTCCCGACCCTCGCTCAGCCACCGCGATCCGGATGGCTCGGCCCCATTGGCATCAGCAATATGATGATCGCCGCGTGAGAGACGCGGTGACACACCGGCTGATTGGCCCAGAAGATTAGGATTTGAATTGACGAAACCGAAGGTAAAAGTTTTGAAATCTGCCACTTCCAAGGAAGGAAAGGCCGAGTCGGACGCGCTCCACGCGCTGGTCATGAAGTCGCTCGACGATGATCAGGCGCAGGACATTGTCTCGATTCCGCTGGCAGGCAAAAGCAATATTGCAGACCATATGGTGATCGCCGAAGGGCGTTCGACCCGACAGGTCGCAGGTATTGCACAGAAACTGGCCGAGCGCGTCAAGCAGGCGGGTGGCACGGTTCGAGTCGAAGGTCTGGCCAATGCCGACTGGGTGCTGATCGACGCTGGCGATGTGATCGTGCATCTGTTTCGGCCGGAAGTGCGCACCTTCTACAATCTGGAACGGATGTGGGCGGTCGACGAGGAAGGCGAAGCGCCGGAAGCCGTCGAAGCCTGATATTGCCGGGCGATGAGATTGCATATCGTCGCCCGCGGCAAAATTGGCCGCAGTCCGGAAGCAGAGCTGGTCGACCGCTATGTCAAGCGGATCAGCTGGGACGTGAAGATCAGCGAACTTCCTGATCAGGGCGGTAAATCACCAAAGCTGCAAGGCGTCACCAAGATTATCGCGATGGACGAAGCAGGCGAAAACTGGACATCGAGCAAATTTGCCAAGCTGCTTTCGAGCTGGCGTGACAATGGCGCGCGCGAGGCGCGTTTCCTGATCGGCGCCGCTGATGGTCTGAGCCCGGAGGAACGGGCCAGCGCGGATCATTTCTTTTCATTCGGGAAAGCGACCTGGCCGCACATGATGGCGCGGGCGATGCTGGCGGAACAACTGTTCCGCGCGACATCGATCATTGCCGGTCACCCCTATCACAGGGAAGGATGAGCCGGATGTTTCGGTATGTGCTCGCCCTGATCAGTTTTTTCGGTCTGGCTTCAGCCGGGGCGGCGCTGCTTTCGGCACAAACACCCGGACCAAGCCTGTCAGAACAACAACGCAGTCTGCTGTCGGCGCGCGAGCAATCCGAGCGCGCCCGACAGCGGAGCAACGCCTTGCGGCGGCAGGCGGAAGCCGCCAGCAATGATGCCGACCGCATCGCCAGCGAAGCCGCCGCTCTGGCTGCCCGCATCCAGGCCGCCGAGGCCGATATCAAGGCTGCTCGTACCCGCATCGCCATCGTCGATCAGCTCCAGCGACGCCAACGGGCGCGGCTGGCGGAAAAACAGGGGCCGATGATTCGGCTGACCGCGGCGCTGCAGATGATGACCCGCAAGCCAACCGCGCTGGCTCTGGTCGAACCGCGTTCGCTCGACGAACTGATCTACATGCGCTCAATCCTGTCCGCGGTGATGCCGGAAATCGAACGGCGTACCGCCAGCCTGCGTGATGAAGTCCGGCAGGGTGAGCAGCTTCGGCTGCAGGCCGCCCGGGCGATCGCTTCGCTCGACGAAAGTCAGCGTCGTTTGACCGAGCAACGAAAGCAATTGGCCGGTCTCGAAGCCAGCGAACGGATAAACGCCGCCCAATTTTCCGATGATGCCGGACTCGAGCAGGACCAGGCGCTGGCGCTGGGCGAGGAAGCCCGCGACATATTGGATCTGATGGATCAGATTCGCGAAAGCGGTGCGGTGCGTGAATCCCTGGCGGAACTGGACGGGCCGGTTCTGCGTCCCGGCCAGGGGAAGGAGCCACCGGTTCAGCCGCTGTGGCAGAATGACGATGTCGCCAACGCCTATCGCTTGCCGGTGGTCGGTGAAATAGTCACCGGACTGGGTGAGATATCCGACAGTGGTTATCGATCACGAGGACTCACCATTGCAGTGGATCCCGGCGCCCAGATTGTCGCACCGGCAGCAGGCCGGGTGGCCTATTCCGGCCGTTACCGGGGCTATGGTAATATCCTGATCATCGAACATGCCGATGGCTGGACAAGTCTGATCACCAATATGGCGAAGAGCAGTGTCGCGGTCGGCGACCGGGTGGTGCAGGGCGCGCCGGTTGGGCAGTCCGGATCTGGCGACCCGACGGTGACCGTCGAACTGCGCCGCCATGGTCGGCCGATCGATATTGCCGCCCTGATTGGCTGAATCAGGACAAAACGACTCGAAAATCGCTGTTCGTCGAAGGCTTCCGTCATTATTGGTTAAGCTGCTTTGCTTTAGAGACGATTCCAGCCTATATTTGGTACCGATTTAGACCGACAGGACATGATGAATGAAAAAGCCCGTATTGCAAGCCGCCGCCCTTGTTTTGACCGTCGCGCTTTTGCCCGCCACGACGTCGGCCATTTCGGCAGTGGATGCCAATACCTATCGCGAAATGGAACAGTTCATGAGCGTCTTTGAGCGGGTGCGGAATGACTATGTCGATCAGGTCGATGATGCCGCTCTGATCAAGGGCGCGATCGAAGGCATGCTCGGCAGTCTCGATCCGCACAGCAGCTTTCTTGATGCCCGGGATTTTGAAAATCTGCGGACCCAGACCGATGGCAATTACGGTGGCCTTGGCCTTTCGGTAACGCTGGAAGACGGAGCCGTGAAAGTGATTGCTCCGTTCAAGGATACCCCGGCCGACAAGGCTGGCGTGAAAGCCGGCGACTATATCACCCATATCAATGGCGAACTAATCTACGGCGGCACGCTGGATGAAGCGGTCGAGGAAATGCGCGGCAAGCCTGGCGAACCAATCACCATCACCATCGTCCGCCCCGGTCGGGACAAGCCGTTTGATCTCTCGATGAAACGTGCGATTATCGATCTCAAGCCGGTCACCTGGGAGGTCAAGGACCAGATCGGCGTGATCAGCATCAACAGCTTCTCGAGTGACACTGGCGCCGATGTTGCGGCCGCGATTGCCGGAATTGACCAGTCTCTGGGCAAGAAGCCGCTTGGCTATGTCGTGGATTTGCGATCCAATCCGGGCGGCCTGCTCGATGAAGCCGTATCGGTCTCCGATGTGTTCCTGTCTCGCGGCGAAATTGTGTCGCAGCGCGGGCGGGAAAAATCCGACATTGAACGCTATTTTGCGAAAAGCGGTGACGCCGCCGGCGGGTTGCCGGTCATTGTCCTGATTGACGCCGGTTCGGCTTCGGCTTCCGAAATTGTCGCCGGTGCCCTGCAGGACCATCACCGTGCACTGATCATGGGCGAGCGCAGCTTCGGCAAGGGCTCGGTGCAGACCTTGCTGCCGCTTTCCAATAGCAGCGCGTTGCGGCTGACCACTGCGCGCTATTACACGCCATCGGGCAAGTCGGTGCAGGAGGGCGGGATCGAACCCGATATCAATGTGCCGCAATTGTCCGATCCGGATTACAAGAATCGTCCGCGGTTCCGGGAATCCGATTTGCGCCGCCATCTGATTAACGAGATCAAGCTGAAAGATGATGTGCTGGAAGAAGATGGCAAGGACGATCCGCGCTTCACCCAGACTGCGGAAGAACTGAAAGAGCAGGGTGTCGAAGATTTTCAGCTCCATTATGCGCTGCAGACAATCGGTCGCCTCGGCCCCGAAGGACTGAAAGTCGCGATGAACAAGGCGGCGAAGAAAAATGTCAAGAAAACGGTCGTCGCGAAAAATTAGGTCGCGCTGATGGCTTCCCTGCGCACTGCCACCTGGCTGGCTTTCCTGCTCCCCGCAGCTCTGCTCGGCGGCGCATTGATCAGTCAATATGGCTTTGGGCTTTATCCGTGCGAAATGTGCATGTGGCAAAGATGGCCGCATCTTGCCGCCATCATATTTGCTTCGCTGGCGTTGCTGCTTCGCTCCAGAAGCTGGTCGATGCCATTGGTCATTGCGGCGGCCGTGGCAATATTGACCAGCGGCCTGATCGGCGGCTTTCACGCCGGTGTCGAATATGACTGGTGGGAAGGATTTACATCCTGCTCCACCACTATCCCGGCCGGAGCCGACATCCTCGATTCGATCATGAATGCGCCTCTGGTACGCTGTGACGTCGCGCCCTGGACGCTATTCGGCATTTCTCTGGCGGGTTTTAATTTCTTCTTGTCAGTCGGCGGCGCGATCCTCATCTTGCTGGTGGTGGCGACCGGACGAAAGGAAGTTGAGCATGGCAGATAGACAGTTGGGGCAGGCAAAAGCCGATATCGCTTCGATGATCCGGGTCAATCAGGCTGGCGAATATGGCGCGGCGCAAATCTACAAGGGCCAGCTCGCGGTGATGGGCGATAACGCGCCGCATAGCAGCGCAATCCACCATATGGCAGAACAGGAGCAGCGCCATCTGGATGCTTTTGACCAGATGATCGCGGATCGCGGCGTGCGGCCGACGGCGCTGCAACCATTCTGGAAAATCGCCGGCTATGCGCTGGGCGCGACGACGGCGGCGCTCGGGCCGCGAGCGGCGATGGCCTGCACGGCTGCGGTCGAAACCGAAATTGATCAGCATTATCGGGAGCAGCTCGATGCCCTCGAATCGGAAAATGATCCGGAACTGACCCGTATGATTGCGGAGTTTCGCGAAGAGGAACTCGAGCATAAGGCTACGGCTATTGCATCGGGCGCGGAAGACGCGCCCGGCTATCCGGTTTTGAGTGCCGCAATCAGGCTGGGCTGCCGGGTTGCGATAGGATTGTCGAAACGAATTTAGGAAGCGTGGCTCGCTTCAGCACCGGTTCAGGCCGGTGCGGACAAAGGAAATGTTATGATGAAGAAATTTTTGATCTCTGCTGCCGCGCTGTCCGGCGCTGGCCTTATGGCATTTCCGGCACAGGCTCAGGATAGTCCCGGAGACCGGGTCAATCAGCTGGTGATTTATGGCGACGATCCCTGTCCGAAAAGCAGCGCGGAAGAGATTGTTGTCTGCGCACGCAAGGATGAGGGCGAGCGGTATCGCATCCCCGAAACCCTGCGCGGCGGTGATCTTGGTGATGCCAAGAATCAGGCCTGGTCGGAACGCGTCCGGTCCTACGAATATGTCGGCAAATCAGGCACCAATAGCTGCTCGCCAACCGGGGCCGGTGGATTTACCGGTTGCACGCAGGCGCTGCTGACCCAAGCCTATGCCGAAAAAGGCATTGATGACACGGTCAACTGGGGACAGCTGATCGAGGAGGAACGGCAAAATCGTCTGTCCCGGATCGATGCGGAAGCCGACGCGGTGGAAGAGCGGGTGCTGGAAATCGAAGCTAACCGCGAAGCGCGGGAGGCAGCGGCCGAGGAAGCCAGAGACCGGCTTGACGCAAGGGATGCCGATGCGGTGAAAGCCACCAATGATCTTGCCGTGCCGCCGGGGGCGGATGAAACCCCCGGTCCTGACGGCGAATGATCAAGATCTGATTTTAGCTGGCCTTTCTGGCTTCAATCCAGCGGTTTACCTGCGCTTCAAGCATATCGAGCGGCACCGCACCCTGTCCCAATACAACATCGTGGAACGCCCGCAGGTCGAATTTGTCGCCCAGTTCGCGGGTCGCCTTGCTGCGTAGCTCGCGGATTTTCAGTTCGCCCATTTTATAGGCCAGCGCCTGAGCGGGCCAGCTGATATAGCGGTTGACCTCTGCTTCGATATTGGCCTCGCTGAGCGCGGTATTGTCGGTCATGAAATCGATCGCTCGCTGCTTGCTCCAGCCCTTGCTGTGGATGCCGGTGTCGACGACCAGACGGCAGGCGCGCCACATTTCGTAGGACAGCCGCCCCATATTCTTGGCCGGCGTATCATAAAGATCCATCTCGATGCCGAGCCGTTCCGAATAGAGTCCCCAGCCTGCGCCAAAGGCGGTAAAAAACGCGCCATATTTGCGGAAATCCGGCATGTCGAGTTCCTGCTGCAACGCGATCTGCTGATGGTGGCCGGGTACCGCCTCGTGCACGCTCAGCGCGGGAATTTCCCAGAAGGGTCGCTGGTCGAGTTTCGAGGTGTTGACATAATAGAAGCCGGCAATACCGACTTCCGGTGATCCGGGATTATAATAAGCGGTGGTCGTGCCTTCTGCGGTCTCCGCCGGGATTTCCTTGATGCCATAGGGCAGTCGCGCCAGCTTGCCGATGATCGAGGGCATCTTGCCGTCGATGATCTTGTTCACCCGGGCAACTTTTTCCATCAGCTCTTCCGGCGTTTTCGCATAATATTGCGGGTCGGTCCGCAGATGTTCGATAAACGCCTCGCGCGTGTCGTAGCCCGCTTCCTTTGCCACTTCCACCATCTCGGCGCGGATCCGCTTCACTTCGCTCAGACCAATATTGTGAATCTCGTCCGCTGTCTTGGCGGTGGTGGTCATCTGCCGGATACGGAAATCATAATATTTCGCACCACCCGGCTGCGCCGATATGCCGGGAGCCTTGGCGCATTTCGGGGCATAGTCTTTGGTGTACCAGGCGAGATGCTTTTTTAACGCCGGGTTGATGATGATCTGGATCGTCTGGGAAGCATCATCGGCCAGGCTGGCAAAGGTCGCTTCGTCGATGCTCTCCGGCCGCTTGCGGGTAAAGGGCTGGTAGAAGCGTGACAATTTCGGGTCATCGGTCAACAGACCGGAAATGCTGGTTTCATAGCCTTCCATCGACACGCAGGGCTGGACATAGCCGCCGGCCAGCGCCTTGTTGGCGACCGCGATCGACTGGTCATTCACCTTGGCATATTGTTTGAGCCGGTTGACATAGGTCCGGTAGTCCTGCGCGTTGCGGAATGGCAGGTTGTTCTGCA
>JAGPVK010000467.1 GCA_018067055.1 Sphingomonadales bacterium
ATAGATCAGAAACAGCGATCCCATAATCGCGATATTCTTGAATAATGGCCCGACATGCCCGGGTGCGATATGAACAGTGATGGTAATCGGAACGAGGGTCAGGAAAATCAGCAGAGCCGAAAGCCGGGTCATCCAGCCCAAGGCAAGCATCACGCCGAATATGACGAAAACGCCGCCCGACAGCCACAAAAGCCAGGAGGGATTGCCGACCATGTTGATCATATTCCACCATGGGGATTCCACCATCCGGTCCAGCATCATTTGATGCTCGCCGAAATGGCCCAAACCGCCAATGATGAATATCAGGCTGGTCAGGACACGAAAAACGGCCTCGGCCCAGTCCTGCAATCTTTGGGATGGCGTGATATAGGCCTCAATCGTCCGTATCATATCAGGCCTCTTGCCATCCAATTGTCGGTTATGTTGTCGGCGTTGTCTTCGGTATCCGCAATTGCAATTAGCGCAGAATAAGCTGCATTTTGTGAAAGGAAGACTCTGCCTGACAATTGCTCGAGAAAATGCGAGCGTTGCAGACGGTCCATCACCGGACCTTTGACTTCCGACAGATGAAGCGAAATGCCGCCATCCTCAAGTCGGTGGTTGATCGCCTCGATGCTTTCCAGCGCAGAGGCATCGATCGCGTTGACCGCCGAGCACATCAATATGACATGGCGGACGGTCTTTTGTTCGGCGACCTGCTCGAGAATGAATTCTTCCAGCCAGCGCGCATTGAGATAGGTCAGGCTTTCATCGATGCGGATGGTCAATATGCGCGGGTCGGTAAACACCTTGTGCCGGTTGACGTTGCGAAAATGCTCGGTCTCGGGAACGCGGCCGACAATGGCGGCATGGGGGCGCGAACTGCGCCACAGGAAGAGCGCGAGGCTGAGGCCGACACCGGCGATCACGCCGGGTTCGACGCCTGCGATCAATGTAACGCCAATGGTTGCCGCCATCGCGGCAAAATCCATTTTCGAATAGCGCCAGATCGTTTGCGGGGTTTTGAGGTCGACCAGGCTCAGCACGGCAACAATGATCGTCGCGGCCAGAGTGGCGATGGGAAGCGAAGCGAGCAGTGGCGTCAGAAACAGCGCCGCCAGGGCGATGCCGACCGCGGTGAAGGCACCGGCAGCGGGCGTCTCGGCGCCAGCGTCGAAATTCACTACAGAACGGGCGAAGCCTCCGGTGACCGGATAGCCGCCCGAGAATGCCGCTGAAATATTGGCGGCACCGAGACCGATCAGTTCCTGGTCCGGATCGATCCGCTGACGCCGCTTGGCCGCCAGTGTCTGGCCGACTGACACCGATTCCACAAAGCCGATGATGCTCAACAGCAGTGCCGGTATGGCCAGCGTTTTCCAAAGCTCCATATCGATCAGTGGTACGGAAAAGGGCGGCAGGCTTTGCGGGATATCCCCGACCACCTTGACCCCCTGGGCCTCCAGATCGAACAGGATTGTCGCAATGGTCGAAACGGCGACGGCGGCAATCGGTCCAGCCTTGGCGATCAGTTCCGCCGGACGTGCAGGCAGGCCGAAGCGCATCAGCAACGGTTTCAGGCCCTTGCGCACCCAGAACAGAAAGGCGGTTGCGGAGATGCCGATGACCAGCGTCGGCATATTGGTTGTGCCGATGGTTGCAGCGATGCTGGAAACCAGCTCGGGCATGGCGGCTCCGCTTGCCTTGATACCGAAAATCGACTTCAGCTGGCTGGTGGCGATGATGATGCCGCTGGCGGTGATGAATCCCGAAACGACCGGGTGGGAAAGCAGATTGGCCAGAAAACCGAGTTTGAATATG
>JAGPVK010000143.1 GCA_018067055.1 Sphingomonadales bacterium
GAAATAATAGCCCTGGATCTTGCGGCAACCCAGCTTCTTGATCATCATCACTTCTTCTTCTGTCTCGGCACCCTCGGCGGTGGTCGACATGCCCAAGGCGTCCGCCATGGCAACAACGGCGCGGATGATGGCCAGGCTTTCGGGAGCGTTTTTGGCAGCACCCTGAACAAAGCTGCGATCCACCTTGATCGTGTTGAAGCGCGTTTTCCGCAAATAGCCAAGCGATGAATAGCCCGTGCCGAAATCGTCGAGCGAAAGGTTGATCCCCAGTGCGATGATTTGATCAAGCACTTCTGCAGCACCATTGCCCTCGTGCATGAAGATGCTCTCGGTCACCTCGATCTCCAGACGATTCGGCGGAAGCCCGCTTTCCTCGAGCGCAGATATAACCATCGACAGGAAATTTACTTCCGTCAATTGATCCGCTGAAACATTGACAGCAACCTTGACCGTGGACGGCCATTGCATGGCTTCCTTGCAGGCCGTCCGCATCACCCATTCGCCGATTGGCACAATCAGGCGCGCTTCCTCTGCCAGCGGTATAAACTTGGCTGGCGAAACCACGCCGAACTGCGGGTTGGTCCAGCGAAGCAAGGCTTCAAACCCGACGACGCCACCGGAGTCAGCACTCACCACCGGCTGGTAGTTGAGCGACAGTTCGTCATTCTCCAGCGCCTTGCGCAGGGCCATTTCCATGACCCGCCGCTCTTCCGCTTGCACGTGCAGCTTTGGCTCATAATGGGTAAAGGCCCCGCCGCCCTGATCCTTGGAGCGATATAAAGCCAGATCGGCACTGCGCATCAGCATTTCGACTGTACGCCCGTCGCGTGGCCCGATCGCCGTGCCGACACTGGCGCCGATATACAGCGTGTGCTGGTCGACTTCATAAGGTCGTGACAGGGTTTCGATGATTTTTCTGGCCAGCAATTCCATATAGTGCGTATCGCTCGCTTCTTTGATCACGATCGCAAATTCATCTCCGCCCAGACGACCGCATAGTTCATTATCGGTCATGATCGAACGCAATCGCTCGGATACGCGCGCCAGCAACCGGTCACCCACCGGATGGCCGAGCGTGTCGTTTACCGCCTTGAACCGGTCGAGATCGATCATCATGAAGCCGCAGCGACCGTTCCATTGCTCCGCCGCTTGCATTGCCTTTCTGACCGCATCGGTCAGCTGCAGGCGGTTCGGCAGGCGGGTAAGCGTATCAAATCTGGCCAAATGCGAAATTTTGTCAGCGGATGCGCGTTGTTCGGTGATGTCCGACCCGACGCCGCGGAAGCCATGAAAAACACCATTGTCATCAAGCTTCGGCGAAGCGGATAATTCCCACCAGCGGTGCTCACCATTGATCTGGACAGGAACCAGCATATTGCTGAAGCTGTCGCGCCGTTTCAACTTGTCCGCCAGTTCGTGCAAGGCGGTCGAAAATTTTCCGCTTTCCCAGGCTTCTCCAGCGACCAGTTGCAGAAACGGCTTGCCCTCGATCTGCTCCGGGGGCTGGCCAATGGCATGGGCAAAACGCGGCGAGACGTGCGTTATCCGGCGCGACGTATCGGTCTGCCAAAGCCAGTCGGCTCCGGTGTCCTCAAATTCCTTGAGCAACAGACTGACGACTTCACTTTTTTCGCTGAGGCTGGCTTCCGCGACTCTTCTTTCGATGAATGATCTGCCAGTCATCAGACATCCGGAAATCAACAAGACCGCGATCGCGAGCGAGGCCAGCGCCAGATGGGGGCTGCCAATATACAACCAGCCAAATATCGTTGCCGCGCTGGACGATGATATGAACAGAATGCTGCTGAGCGGTATGGTGGACAGCAGCATCGCGGATCCGACCATCAGACAAATGAGCGTCGCCCATACCGATATCATCGTCATCAAATTCGAGCTGAATGCGAAAAGCAGAAAACCGGCGCCCCACAGCAGGCCGCCGCCGAACGAAACGAGATAAAACACTCTCATGTCGGAACGATTGATCGTTTTCCGCTGCCATTCCGACTGTTTGCGATACAGCAGATGCGCATAAACATATAATGCCGCCAAACCTGCGAGCCAAAGCCCCAGCAGCAGAACGTTGACCTCACCGATGCCTAGTTGAACGATCAACAGGCCGCAAACGACCGCAGAAACGATTTTCAGCAAACTGTGCTGATTATTGCCGTTGAATTGCAGTGCGCGTATCCGGCCCCAATCGACCCCATCGGGATCGGACAGACCAAGCAACACGCGAAGCGGGATCACTTTGGGCAGACCGGATTGAGCGATAGTTTTTAACACCGTTCGTCCCTACCGCTAAATTCTTAGCGAAAGGTAAGGATCGGCCCAAATAATTTTACATTTTTTGATTAACGCATATTAACAGGATTCAGGCAGCGACCGCATATGGTTGAATATCGCCGGAAAGATAGAGGTTCCGTGCCTTTGCACGGCTCAATTTTCCGGAACTGGTCCGCGGCAAGGTGCGGGGTGGCACAAGCTCGATTACACAATTCATGCCAGTAATCGCTCTCACCTTTTCCCTGATTTCGTTCCATAGCCGCAACCGCTCGGCCTCGTCCGAAGTCCGGCATTGCACCAGCACGGCCGGCGTTTCTTCGCCACCCGGCGTGGTGATGGCAAAGGCGGCAATATCGCCTGCCTTGAAGCCGGGCAATTGTTCAACCGCCCATTCGATATCCTGCGGCCAATGATTTTTGCCATTGATGATGATCATGTCCTTGGCGCGGCCGACAATGAAAAGATACCCGTTCGACAGATAGCCCATGTCGCCGGTATCGAGCCAGCCGTCCACCAGACAGGCATCGGTCGCTTCCTGATCGCGATAATAGCAATCCATCACCGCCGGGCCCTTCATCCAGACCTTGCCGACGGCTTTTTCTGCCAGCACCGCTCCATTTTCTTCGCGAATCTCCAGCAACGTATCGCGCACCGGTTTGCCGCAATTGACGATCGCGCGGAACCGCTTCGGGCGACTGCCGTCGCTCCTTTTTTCTCCGGAAAGCTCGGTTTCTTCCACCAACTCCACTTCCATGCCTTCGCCCGACGGCATCAAGGTCACGGCCAGCGTTGCTTCGGCCAGACCATAGCTCGGCAAAAACGCCTTGGCATCAAATCCCGCCGGCGCGAACGCATCGGTGAACCGCTGCATCACGTCTGGCCGGATCATGTCCGCGCCATTGCCGGCCAGCCGCCAGCGGGAAAGGTCGAACCGTTCCTGCACATTGGTCTGGCTGCCGATACGGCGGGCACAAATTTCATAGCCGAAGGTCGGCGAAAAACTGCAAGACGTGCCGGGGTTGCGGGTGATCAGGTCCAGCCATGATAACGGCCGCCGCGCAAAGTCCGCGGTCTTGAGGAAATCGGTCGAAACCTGATTGGCAACCATCGACAGGAAACACCCGACCAGGCCCATATCATGATAGAAGGGCAGCCAGGAAATGCAGCGATCGCTGTCGCTGATCAGCATACCGTGGGCATGCGAACCAAGATTGTGCAGCAAAGCCTTGTGCGAGACCGCAACACCGTGCGGGAAGCGGGTCGACCCGCTGGAATATTGCAAATAGGCGATATCGCTGCTGCTCGCCGTGGGCAATTGCGTTTCTGGTGCGTCTTGCTCGGCGAAAGCATCCCATCCGTGAACCGGAATCGCGCGAGACTGGCCGGCAGCACCTGCCAATTCGGCAATCTCGTCCGGAAACAGTAATATCGCAGGGGCACAGCTGTCGAGCTGCACACCGATCTGATCGATATAGCTTTCCTTGCCGCCAAAGGAGGTTGGCAATGGCAACGGAACCGGCAGCGCGCCGGCATAGACAGCGCCAAAGAACAGCGCGCAGAATTGCGGTTCTGTGTCGGCAATCAGCGCCACCCGGTCGCCCGGCTTTATCCCGGATGCAATCAATCGCCTGGCCGCGGCCAATGCATCTTCGCGCAGTTCACTGAACGGATAGGCGCGGACGAGCGCGCCCCGGGCATCATGAAAGTTGAAACCCTTTTGTCCCTGGGCTGCATAGTCCAGAGCATTGCCCAATGTATCAAAATCGGAGAAGCGACGCGGCAGTTCATCCAAAGTCGGGGTTGGTGTCAGTTCGGTCATCCAATATCCATTTCCGGGAGGTCCAGCCTCCCTAAAATCAATCTGCTTTGCTCGGTAAGGGAGTATAGTGTCGCTTTGACCTCCCTTAAGCCGCTTCTGCCAAGGTCATTGATTACCTCTGGCGTTTAAATTTCGGCCCGACTGTGGCACAAAAAGGGCAAGCGTCACACTTGAAAGCCAAACCGTTGAAAAACAGCGTTAAAACGTTAGATCAGGAGAGCTTGCATCGGCTGGCTATACGCTATGTCGAACGATATGCAACGAGCCGGAAAAAACTGGCCGATTATCTCAACCGAAAAATTCGGGAACGGGACTGGCAGGATGCGGCCTCGCCGGCCGTTGAACAACTGGTCGAGCGCTTCGTCGCCCAGGGCTATATCGATGACGCGCTATACGCCCAGAACAAGGCCTCAGCCCTCGCACGGCGCGGCTATGGTGCCCGCCGTGTCTCGCAAGCGCTGTACCAAGCGGGCATCAGCGAGGCGGATGGCCGTGAAGCCTTCCAGATCAGTGAAGCAAACAAATGGGAGGCAGCAGAAAAATTTGCCCGCAAGCGCAAGATTGGCCCTTATGCCGAGAGTGAGCCGGACGCCAATAAATGCCGCAAACAATTACAGGCTTTTCTTCGGGCTGGCCATGACTTCGATCTGGCAAACCGCTTTGTCTTTGCTAGGCCCGGCGAAGAAATAACAGCAGAAGACTAGTTTAGGATGGTGTAAATAGACTATCTATTTAATTAGATTGGCTTCTTTGCTGTCAAGAATCGCCAGCTTAATATTATTGTGATATAGACTGGCGGGCGAGTCGAAATGTGGTAGACATTTGATTTGGCTTAGTTTTGTTCGGAGATGCATCGTGGCAAGCTTATTTGCGGAACCAGACCTTGCGGATAGTCACGCGCGCCCAAGCAACAGCCAACGCAACAAGGGCGATTCGTCATTGACCAATGGCGAGATGCGGCGGGCAACGGGTCGCGTAAAATGGTTCGACAGTCACCGCGGCTTCGGCTTCATCGTACCTGAAAATATCGTTTCTGACGATAACGGGGTTCCGCTGGAATCGGACATTCTGGTGCATTGGAGTCTTCTTGAATCCCTCGGCACACGGGAATTGCCAGAGATGGCAGTGGTCACCTGTGAATATGCCGTCGCACCGAAAGGGCTGCAGGCGACAAGAATTCTCGACATTGACCTTTCCGAATGCGGAACGAGAAACGAAGCGCCGACCGCAGCGAACTTGCGTCAGGCTGTGCACATTGTCGACGATAATTCCGCCTTCACCAATGCTGAGGTTAAATGGTTCAATCGCGCGAAGGGCTATGGTTTTCTGGTATGCGAAGATTTTGCCGGGGATATTTTCCTGCACATGGAGACCCTGCGTGATGCTGGCTTGGCGGAAATCACTCCTGGCCAGCAATTGCTGGCCCGCATAAAAGACGGCAATCGCGGCCACATGGCCGTACAAGTCTGCCTGCCTCCTTCTGACTGAAGCGGAAAAATATCCGGATGATCAAGATTTCAAAAGCGGTCGCGCTTTCCCTGCCCCTGTTTTGCATGGCCAGCCTGTCGGGATGCTATGCCCAGACCAGCGAAACCACAGCAACCAGCCTGCACAGCGAATTGCCGCAGTCCGAGGCTGGCCTCAAGCAGGTTGCGCTCAGCATTCGGACATCGGAAGCAACCCATGCTTTTGTCGTGGAATTGGCGGCGAGCGGCGCGGAGCAGGCCCAGGGCCTGATGTTCCGGACGCAGCTGGCGCCCGACAAGGGCATGATTTTTCCGTTCCCCGAAGATCGCGTCGCGAGTTTCTGGATGAAGAATACCGTGATTCCGCTCGATATCATCTTCATCCGCAGGGACGGGACGATCGAATCGATCGCCGCCAATACCATACCCTATTCGCTGGCACCGGTCCGCTCCAATGAACCGGTTGCCACGGTGCTCGAAATCGCCGCAGGCCGGGCCGCCGAGCTGGGCATCGGGCCTGGTGACACCGTCACCTGGCAGTAACGATCCCAGCATCTGCAGGCATCCTTCATATTTGACATTTTTTCATTGCGAAGCGCATGGCTGCGGGGCTAAGCGGACGGCATGAGCATATTGGCGAAAATATTCACTTGGTGGGACGGCGCAACGATTGGCACCGCCCTGTTCAGCGCCCGCAAAGGCAAACGCGTCGGCGAGGATGTGTTTGGCAATATCTATTTTCAGGCGAAAAAGGCTGGCACCGGCCATCCCGCCGGGCAGCGCTGGGTCATCTACAACGGCGCCAATGATGCCAGCCGGGTACCGCCCGAATGGCATGGCTGGCTGCATCACAGCTATGACGAGATTCCCGAAAGCCATCTGCCGCAGGCGCGGATCTGGGAAAAGGAACCGAGCGGCAATCTGACCGGCACTGCCCAGGCCTATCGCCCGGCAGGCGCACTGGAACAAGGCGGCCATCGCGCCGCAGCGACCGGCGATTACGAATCATGGAACCCCGCCGAAGCGGAATGACAGGCATGACACGCCACAATAATCCATTTGCATTGTTGGCGGCAACGCTGCTGCTGACCGGCTGTGGCTGGTTCAGTGGCGACAATGTCGACGAGCATGCGACCGGTCAGGCGGCAGAAAAGCGCAAGCTGGCGGCAACCGATGGTGACCTGGTCGCGCCCGTGACCGAGCAGATCGGCACACCAATGGCGGAACGCGTCGCTACGCTCGGTTTCCTCAACAAGCGCAATGGCCTCACGCGGGATCTGCAGCTGCGTCCGGGCCAGTCGATCCGGATCGGCCGTGCGATCGTCCGCCTGCGAGCATGCGAGCGGACGGCACCGTGGGAACTGACTCCCGAACAGGGTGCGTTTGTCCAGCTTCTGGTCAATGAACGGCCACCCAATCGATCCGGTGAAGATCAGTGGAAGCGGGTTTTTTCCGGTTGGCTGTTTCGGGAATCACCGTCCCTG
>JAGPVK010000177.1 GCA_018067055.1 Sphingomonadales bacterium
ATTGCTGCCGGAGTCTCGCCTCCCTGGCTTGTAATCCTGAGCACTTTGCTGCCGCTGGTTTCACTTTCTAGCTTGGCTAGTAATTTATCGTCAATCGGCCCAATATAAGACATGTCTTCATCAGGCACGAGAAATTGCCAAACCGTGGCGGCAAGCAAGACCGAAGAAAAAATTCCAAAGAAGATCAGTGTCTTGTGCACTATTCCAACCTTTTAGATTTCGGAGTTACGGTTGTGCAATTAGACAACAGTTTACCAAATCCCCTTCATCCCCGGCTTTACGCTACTCTACACTCTCACTTCTTATACAACGCATCCATCCGCTCCAAATACCGCTCCCGTATCACATGCCGCCTGATCTTCATGCTCGGCGTGAGCTCTTCATTCTCGATCGCAAACGGCTCGTCGGCGAATGCGAAGCGGCGGACTTTTTCGATCACGGACAGGTCCTGATTGACCCGGTCGATCGCTTCGCGCACCGCCGTCTTGAACGCCGGATTGTCCTGCAGCTCGATAAAATCATAGGGCACGTCCTGTTCGCGCGACCATTCCAGCGCCCATTCCGGGTCTGGCACGATCAGGCCGACCATATAGGGCTTGCGGTCGCCGGTGATCATTGCCTGCAGGATTTCCGGCTGCAGGGTAAGCATGCCCTCGACCTTTTGCGGCGCGACATTGTCGCCCTTGTCGTTGACGATCAGATCCTTCTTGCGGTCGGTGATCGCGACTCGTCCGGCGTCGTCGATATGGCCGATATCGCCGGTGTGCAGCCAGCCGTCCTTGAGCACCTTGTCGGTCTCCTCCTGATTGCGCCAATAGCCGTGCATGACCAGCTCGCCGCGCACCAGGATTTCGCCATCCTCGGCAATCCTGACCTCGGTGTCGATCATCGGCGGGCCGACGGTGTCCATTTTCAGGCCGGTGCGCGGGCGGTTGCAGGCGATGATCGGGCCGGATTCGGTCTGGCCATAGCCTTGCAGCAGAGTCAGGCCGAGCGACTGGAAGAAGGTGCCGATTTCCGGATTGAGCGGCGCGCCGCCGGAGACCATCGCCTTGATCCGGCCGCCGAAGCGTTGCTGCACCTTGGGGCGCAGGGTCTTGTCGATGAACAGGTCGATCAGCTTGTCGCGCTTGCGGCCCTTGCCTGCGGCCTTGCGTTCACCGATCGCCAGCGCCTTGCCGAGCAGATAATTGGGCATCTTGCCCTGTTTCTCGACGGTCTTGATCAGCCGCGCGCGCAGCACTTCGAACAGGCGCGGCACCACGACCATGATCGTTGGACGGACTTCCTCGATATTCGAGGCGAGCTTTTCGAGGCCTTCGGAATAGAAAATCTGGGCGCCGAGGCCGATCGGGAAAAACTGGCCGGCGCTATGTTCATAGGCGTGGCTGAGCGGCAGGAAGGAGAGGAACACTTCCTCGTCCCAGCCGAAGTCGGTCTCGATCACCTCTGCCGGGCCCTTGGTGTTGTGCAGGATCGCGCCATGATGCTGCATCACGCCGCGCGGCTTGCCGCCGGTGCCGCTGGTGTAGATGATGCAGGCGGTTTCGTCGCGGGTGATGCCGGCGACCTGCTCGGTCACTTCCGCGACATCCTCGTCGCTGCCCTGGACAAGCTTGTCCCAGCTATGCAGATCGAAATCGCCGGACTGGCCGATCCGCAGATCGGAGATGCCGATGATGATATTGGCGTCGGCCGAGCTGATCACCGATGGCAGCAGGTTTTTCGCCAGCTTGATGTCGGAGACGATCACCGCATGGGCGCCGCTATTGTCGAGGATATGCTGATGATCGGAGGCGGTGTTGGTGGTGTAGGTCGGCACGGTGATGCAACCCGCCGCCATGATGCCGAGATCGGCGATGCACCATTCGGGGCGGTTTTCGGAGACCAGCATCACCCGGTCGCCCTTTTTCAGACCGATGCGCTTGAGCGATTTGGCCAGCGCCGCGACTTGCCGGGCGGCGTCGGCCCAGCTGGTTGGCTGCCAGGCGCCATCGATCTTGGCATGCAGAAACGGTTTGTCGCCGCCCTGACGGGCGCGATCGAAAAACATCGACACCAGATTGGGATATTGATCGATTTCCAGATAACGGTTCTTCGCCTTTTTCCCGGCCACGCGGTGCTTCCTCTCTCTCATGCTCCGGAATTTCGCCGGACCTGGATCATTGGCCACCGGACTAGCGCGGTTCGACCGAGCGGGCAATTATTTTGGTGAAAATGCCGTCTGCGGCGCGGATATATGGCGACGACGGCACTGCCAATGGACATCGCCGTTCGACCTGGTCTATAGCTTTGCGCCATATGAAAATGATCCGTCTTATCGCTGCTGCGGCAGCGTTGCTCACCATTTCCTGTACCCAGACTGGCTTGCCTGCACCGGCTTCGGTTGCCGCGCCGGCGACCGCCGCTGCGCAGCCGGAGGAGCCGTTCGTGATTGCCGCCAATCCGCTGGCGGCGCGAGCGGGGCAGGAGGTTTTGGCGCGCGGCGGCAGCGCGATCGATGCGGCGATTGCCGTGCAGGCGATGCTGTCGCTGGTCGAGCCGCAGAGCTCCGGCGTCGGCGGCGGCGCGTTCCTGACTTATTATGACGGAAGTTCCGGCAAGTTGACCGTCTATGACGGCCGGGAAACCGCACCGGCACAGGCCAGCCCAACTATGTTTCTAGGCCCCGACGGAAAGCCGCTCGGGTTTCGCGATGCTGTGGTCAGCGGCCGTGCCACCGGGGTGCCGGGCGCGGTCGCGATGCTGGCGCTGGTGCACAGGGAACATGGCGCGCTCGACTGGAGCAGCCTGTTCGGGGCGGCGGAGCGTACCGCAGAAGAGGGCTTTATCATCAGCCCGCGGCTGGGCCGTTTTCTGGAAATTCCCTTTCCGCAGCTGGCGACGCCCGATGCCGCCGCTTATTTCAGCGGCGCTGATGGCAAAAGACTGGCCACCGGTGACCGGATCAAAAACCCAGAATATGCGGCGTTCCTGAAACGGCTGGCGGCGGCTGGTCCCGACGCGCTCTATCGCGGTTCGACGGCGGCAAAGATTGTCGCCAAGACCCGCGCTGCACCGCTCGAAGGCCGGATGACGATGGCCGATCTGGCCGGTTACCAGCCGGTCAAGCGCGACGCCCTGTGCAATCCCTATCACGCCTATCTGGTCTGCGTGCCGCCGCCGCCATCGAGCGGCGTCGGCTTGCTGCAATTGCTGGCGATGCTGGAGAAAACCGATATCGCTAGCCGCGGCCCGGATGACGCGCAGGCATGGTATCTGTTCGCCGAAGCCAGCCGGCTGATGTACGCCGACCGCGATCAATATGTTGGTGATCCGGCCTTCGCTTCGGTGCCGGTCCAGGGGTTGCTGGAGCCATCTTATGTCGATTCGCGGGTGGCGCTGATCGGTGACACCGCAGCCGCTTCTCCACCCGCAGCGGGCACGCCGCGCGGCGCGGTGCAGGCGGCAGCCGACCGGACGATGGAGCCAGCCGGAACCTCGCATTTCATCGTCCGCGATGCGCAGGGTAATGTGGTTTCGATCACCACCACCGTCGAATCGATTTTTGGCAGCGGCCGGATGGTCGACGGTTTCTTTCTGAACAATCAGCTGACCGATTTTTCGTTCAGCCCGACCGATGCCAAGGGGAATCCTGCGGCCAATGCGGTGGCACCGGGCAAGCGGCCGCGGTCGTCGATGACGCCGACCATATTGCTCGACAGCAATGGCAAGTTCGCCGGCGCGATCGGTTCGGCGGGCGGCAACAGCATATTGGCTTATGTTGGCAAGTCGCTGGTCGGCGCGATCGACTGGAAGCTGTCGATGCAGGACGCGCTGGCGCTGCCCAATCTGGTGGCCCGGGGCGCGGCCATTGGCGGTGAAGTTGACGAGTTCGCTCCAGGGGTTGTGGCAGGCCTCGCCGCGCGTGGTATCGATCTCAAGCCAGGCCAGGGCGAGGATAGCGGCGTGCACGCGGTGATGATCCGCGATGGCAAGGTTGATGGCGGCTTCGACCCGCGCCGCGAAGGTGTGGTGCTGGTTGGTACCGGCGAATAGCGGCCCAACAGGCGCTAGGCGGTGCCGACGGCCTCGGCGACATTATTGAAGCCGTCCCGCTTGAGCAATTTGGCCAACTGGCAACTTATTGACGCCGCAATGGTCGGTCCTTCGTAAATCATCGCCGTATAAAGCTGGATCAATGACGCTCCGGCGCGAATTCGTTCATAGGCATCTTCGGCGGTCGCAATCCCGCCGACTCCGATCAAGGGGATGTGGCCGCCGCTGGCCGAGCGGAAATCCTTGAGTCTTTGCAACGCAAGCTCCTTCAGCGGCGCGCCAGAAAGCCCCCCGGTCTCGCCCCGCTTGTTGGATTTCAGCGCAGGCCGGGTAATAGTGGTGTTGGAAATGATCAGCGCCGCAATCCCCCGCTCCGCCGCAACTTCCACAACATCGTCAATATCCG
>JAGPVK010000184.1 GCA_018067055.1 Sphingomonadales bacterium
TAATCTTAGGCAGTAGCGCATCCAGCAACGGGATGCCCTTGGGCAGGATTGTCAACCGATCATCCCTCCGCTCGACAAAACCAAGCCCGGCAAGCTTCTCTACTTCCGCGTCATCCACCATCTCCGCAACCGCCAGCCCCGTCTTGCTCGCCAGCGCGGGTAAATTCACACCCTCGGCCAGCCGCAACCCCATCATCAGCGCTTCCATCGCCCGCGTCTGCGGCGACAATGCCTGTTCAAACTTCAGGCCATTGCCATTGCGTTCGACAGCGGACAGAAAATTCTCCGGCTTCTTGTGTCGCTCGGTCGCACTGTCCAGCCGCCGCCCGTGCGCGCCGGGGCCGATGCCGATATAATCCTCATAACGCCAATAGGTCAGATTGTGGCGGCTTTCCTGACCGGGTCTGGCATGGTTGCTGATCTCATAAGCGGGCAGGCCGGCTGCGGTCATGATGTTGCGATTCAGCTCGAACAGATCGGCGCAATGGTCATCATCGGCCGGGATCAGCGCGCCGGTCCGCACCAAAGTCTCGAACCGCGTGCCCGGCTCGATCGTCAGCTGATAGAGCGACAAATGCCCGGTACCAAAGGCCAGCGCGCGCTCCAGTTCTGCCTGCCAGTCGGCCAGCGACTGACCGGGACGCGCATAGATCAGATCAAAGCTGACCCGGTCAAACGCCTGCTGCGCGGTATCGAGCGCCGCGAGGCCTTCGTGGACATCATGGGCGCGCCCGAGAAACTGCAGCGTCTGGTCATCCAGCGATTGCAGCCCCAGCGACACCCGGTTCACCCCCGCTTTCGCCAGATCATGAAAATTAGCCGCCTCGACCGACGACGGATTGGCTTCCAGCGTGATCTCGATATCTGCTGTAAAACCCCAATGGCGCTCTGCCGCCGCGATCAGCACCTCGACCAGCGCAGGCGGCATCAACGATGGCGTGCCGCCGCCGAAGAAGATGCTCGACAGCGGGCGTCCCGGTGTCAGGCTTGCTTCATGCGCCATATCGGCGAGCAACGCCCGCTGCCAGGTTGCCACATCCACCTGTTCGCGAACATGGCTGTTGAAATCGCAATAGGGACATTTGGAGACGCAGAACGGCCAGTGGATATAAAGCGCCAGCGGCGCTGTGATACACTTGTTAACATTTAGCGGCTTATGGTCTGTGTCATGCATATATGCCGCGCCCTTAGCTCCATAATCTTGATCGCGCCAGCCTTAGCGGCCTGTTCCGCCGCGCCGCCGCAACTCGGTTATCTGGAAACGTCGTTTGAACAGCAAGAATCGACAGAAGTGGCCCAGCGCTTCGCCATCAAGCCGGCGCCGCGCATCACCCTGACTCCGCCTCCGCGCAAGATCAAATATCCGAAGCCCGTCGCAGCCAGCGGGTTGCAAAGCGTGATGATGCAATCGCATAACCAGGCGCGGGCCAGGACCGGCGCACCGCCCCTTGTCTGGGATTCAGGATTGGCAAAGGATGCCGCCACCTATGCCAATTCCATGGCCCGAACCGGCAGATTTGCCCACGACAATCAGTCGGAACGCAGCGCCCGGCAAGGCGAAAATCTGTGGATGGGGACCCGCAACGCCTATCCGCAGACGGAGATGGTTGGTTCATGGGTCGACGAAGACCGCTATTTCAAGCGCGGCCTGTTTCCCGAAAACAGCACCACCGGCAGTTGGCACGATATCGGCCATTATACCCAGATCATCTGGCCGACGACGAAGCGCGTCGGCTGCGCGCTGGTGAACAACCGGGACTATGATTATCTGGTCTGTCGCTACAGCCCGGCCGGCAATGTCATGGGCCAGGATCCGTTGCGCGGTTAGGCCTTGTGCTCCGCACTTGATGCGGAGCTTTATCGGCAGTCAGGTTCATGCCTCCAGAGATCCGCATCAAGTGCGGAGCACAGCCCGTTCGTCCTGAGCTTGTCGAAGGACCCCTCACGCCGATAGGTGCACTTCGACAGGCTCAGTGCGAACGGGAATTCCTGCAAGCACTCTCTAAAAACAACCCGCAACCAGTTTCCGGAACGCATCCGCCCGATGGCTCATTGCCTGTTTCTGCGCCGGATCGAGCTCGGCAAAAGTCTGCTCCATCCCGACCGGCTGAAACACCGGATCATAGCCGAACCCCAGAGTCCCGCGCGGCGGCCAGACGAGATTGCCCTGAATCCGTCCCTCAAACACCTCCGAATGGCCGTCCGGCCAGGCCAGAGCGAGCGTGCAGGCAAAATAGGCGCTGCGATCGACATCGGGGCCTTGCTCGGCCAGCAATCCTTCGACCTTGCCCATCGCCATATACCAGTCTCGGCCTTTGTCGCCCTCGAACCACTGCCGCTCGGCCCAGTCGGCGGTGTATACCCCCGGCTTGCCGCCCAGCGCCGCCACGCACAGCCCGCTGTCATCGGCCAGCGCCACACAATCGGAACCTTCCGCACTCGCCCGCGCCTTGAGCAGCGCATTTTCGGCAAAGGTCGTGCCCGTCTCTTCCGGCTCCGGCAAGTCCAGATCACCCGCCGACACCGGTTCGATGCCATACGGCTCGAGCAGCGCTCGGATTTCCCGCACCTTGCCCTGATTATGGCTGGCGATGATCAGGCGTCCGGGCGCGAGTTTGCGGTGTGGATTATCGGCGGTCATTCCATTCCCTCATTCGTCACCCCAGCGAAGGCTGGGGCCCAAACCCAAGATTGTGAGTCTCACAATATTGGCTTGGATGCCAGCCTGCGCTGGCACGACGCTGTTCTTCTACGTCCTAACCAACCGCCTTGTCCTGCGCCTCGAAAATCTGGCCGCAGCCGATTTTCGCCAGCCGCATCAGCCGCATCAATTGTTCCTCGTCGAACGTCTGGCCCTCGGCAGTCGCCTGCGCCTCGGCAATATTGCTATCACCGGTCAGCACGAAATTGGCGTCCGCCCCGGCATTGCTGTCCTCGTCATAGTCGAGGTCGAGCACCGGCGTGCCGTTAAAGATACCGCAGCTGATCGCCGCGATCTTCTGCTGGATCGGGTCTTCCTTGAGCACTTTCTGGTCGAGCAATCCGTTGACCGCCAGCCGCAGCGCCACCCAGGCACCACTGATCGAGGCCGTCCGCGTGCCGCCATCGGCCTGAATGACATCGCAATCGAGCGTGATCTGCCGCTCGCCGAGCTTTTTGAGATCGACGACCGAGCGCAAGCTACGACCGATAAGCCGCTGGATTTCCTGCGTTCTGCCCGACTGCTTGCCACGCGCCGCTTCACGCGATCCACGGGTATGCGTCGCCCGGGGCAACATCGAATATTCGCCGGTAACCCAGCCGGTACCCTTGCCGCGCATCCATGGCGGCAGGCTCGTCTCAATGCTGGCGGTGCACAACACCCGCGTATCGCCAAAGCTGATCAGGCAGCTTCCCTCGGCATGTTTGGTAAATCCGGTTTCGATGGAAATGGCGCGCATTTCGTCCGGCGCACGGCCCGATGGTCGCATGTGTGATTCTCCTGTGGCTTGGTTGGGGGTTGCTTAGAGAAAGACGCAAGCGGTTGCCACCCTATTCCTCTCCCAAAAAATCGCCATCATCTGGCCGTCATTGCGAGGAGCGAAGCGACGCGGCAATCCAGAGCGCCTGCGCGCGAAACTCCGGATGGGTTGACCTTCGGTCGCCTTCGGCACGCTCCGCTCGCGATGACGGGTAAAATTATCTTCCTCTCGCCATGGGAGAGGATGACGATATTCTTCTGTGGCTTTGAGATTGCGACGCAGCTAAGTTATGATGATATAGAAAGGAAAGCCTATGAACATTGGCCTTATCCTAAACGTTCTTGTTGTTGGGCATTTCCTAACCGGTTGTTCCGGAATCGCAATGGATGCCGCACCGGCTGTTGATAAAAATACTCAAGCTCAGCCGTCAGCTAACACTAAAATAAGCAGGGACGTGACAAGTTGGGGTCGGGTTGTGTCGCACTGGGAACTATATCCTGACGGTCGATACCTCCAGCAGGAATTTGATTTTAATGACGGAAAAATTGTGAGTGAAAAAACTGATTTAAAATCGCCAAAAACTTACGGACAAGTCCAAAGCGCCTTGCAGCCTCTCCACGGAAAGGAATATATTGGCTGTTCAGGAGCGCCAACCGACGGACCAACTTCTGTATATCGTTGGCAAACCAACGGACAGCCGTCTAAATTGTCTTTTTATATCGGCTGCTATGGTGTGAATCCTACTCCTGATATTCAGCTGATCCATGATGCAGAAGAAACTGTTTACGGGCTGATCCCTTGGATCGATTAGATTGAAATGATTGCTTATTAAATG
>JAGPVK010000190.1 GCA_018067055.1 Sphingomonadales bacterium
CGACCCCCTGAATAGTCGGATACTCGCGGCAGCCTCGTTCCTGTCCTTTCTGCGGGAAGAGGCAACCGGCAGAGCGCCGAATCCCGAGCAAGGACTGGAATATGCGCGCCGCGCCATGGTTCGAGGCAGAGAAGATGCATCGGCGAATTTCGCACTCGCCAGATCCAGTTTTTTCAACGGCAATTGCAGCCGGGGCAAAGATTTTGCCGAAAGGGCAGCTGCACTCGACCCTTATGAGTCAACCATTCAAGCCCAAACCGGCGCCTACCTGTTCGCCTGCGCCGATCCTGATGCCATGAAATATCTGAAGCGCGCGATCGCTTTGGACCCGCGTGGCTCGATCTTGGCAGAGACGGCGCTGGTGCTGACCTTGCTGGCCGAGGGCAAAGACAAGGAAGCACTGGAATTTGCCGAGAAAATCGTTCCGTCCAGCACTGGTGTCGGCCCCTATTACGACATTGCCATGGCGATGGTTTATGCCAAGAACGGGCGGGTCGAGGATTCACGGGCATCATGGGACCGACTGGTGGCAGCCTATGGCAACAAGGAAGATGAAAGCCAAGAGCAATTGATCAGACGTCTAATCATCAATCCATTGCTGGCCGAGCGGGCCTTTCAGGTGCTCGTACAGCATGGCGTGATCAGCGGTTGAACAGACCGCATACCGGAATTCGGAGGTTTTGCATGCTGGTCGCCCGCAGGGGAAACCGGTTGATCAGAAGCTCGCGTTTAGCCCGTCGATCACAAATTGCACCGCAAGCGCTCCCAACAGGACGCCAAGCACCCGGGTGATGACTGCCTCGACCTTGTTGCCCAATATCCGCATCAGCGGACCGGCCGCGATCAGTCCGATCAGAGTGAGCAACAGTACCGATCCCAGCGCGCCGAGAATGACGAGGGCATTGTCGATACCATCATGTTGAGATGTCAGCAGCATGACCGCAGCAATCGAACCCGGCCCGGCGATCATCGGCATAGCCATGGGGAAGATCGAGACATCCTCGATCTCGGGCTGCTCGATAATCTCCTGTGCCCGGTCTTCGCGCCGTTCCGTGCGTTTCTCGAACACCATTTCCAGCGCGATGAGGAACAGCATGATGCCGCCGGCAATGCGGAAACTGTCGAGGCTGATGCCCAATGCCCCCAGCATTTGTTCGCCGAACAGAGCGAAGATCAGCAATATGAGCGCGGCGACGAAAACCGCGCGAACAGCCATGACCCGGCGATCGCGTTCCGGCACGCTGCTGGTCAAGCTGGCGTAGATCGGCGCGCAACCCGGCGGGTCAATCACCACGAAGAACGTGATGAAGGCAGAGATGAACAGTTCAATCATGACGCTGGCGCAGGGATCTTATATTCATGCACGCGTTTGAAACTGCCGTCATCCTGCGCCAGATCGGCGGAGACGACACGCGAACCATCGGCGTTGAAGCCAGCATGCCAGACCAGACTGCGATCCGGAGATGTCGCCGTCGTGCCCTTTTCGGTCGGACCGGTCGGCAAGGAGCCGGTCGGGATTTTGGTCTTGCAGGATGCGACGTCGGTTTCGACATAGTCGGGTTCGGGCAGCGGCGTATCCAGAGCCTGACCGTCGTCAAAAACCCATTTCCACTCGATCGGCTTGTCCGGGCGACGCTGACCAAAATCCTGCTGTTGCCAGATAGTTGTGAAGTGGCCGGATTCGCCTTTGGCATTCTGCCAAGCACCGGTGGACACCGCCATGCTGCCATCGCAGGACATATAGATATGATGTGGCTGCCAGGTGACGGCCTGCGGCGGATCGGCCTTGCTCTTCAGCCATTCCTGCGCATTGACCAGATCGGGGGTGAACATGATCGCGTCATCGCTGGCGGTTTCGCGGAAAGCTGTCCATTGCCCCTTTTCCTGGGCCAGCCGGGCAAAGGCAAGTTCTGCCTGCACAATGGCACTGGGATTGGCAACGGGATTGCCCATCACGCGATTATAGCGCTCGCGATCGCTGGGGCGACCACCACCGGCGGCACAACTCGCCAGCAGCAGTGCAATTCCGAAAGCGGCAAATAGGCGCATTACAGGCCCTCCGGTTTTTCCAGTCCAGCGCGCGCGGATGCAGCGACCAGAGTATTGCGCAATAGCACCGCTATGGTCATCGGTCCAACCCCTCCCGGCACCGGGGTAATGGCGCGGACATGGTCGAGGGCTTCGGCGGTGGCGACATCGCCGACCAGACGGCCCTTTTCTTTGCCCGGTTCAGGGTCGAGGCGATTGATCCCGACGTCGATCACGACGGCACCGTCTTTCAGCCAGTCGCCCTTGACCATCTCGGCGCGGCCCACGGCGGCGACAACGATATCGGCACGGCGCACGACTTCGGGAAGGTTACGAGTACGGCTATGGGCCATGGTAACGGTGCAATTTTCCGCGAGCAGCAACTGTGCCATCGGCTTGCCGACTAATATTGAGCGGCCAACGACGACGGCGTCGAGCCCGGTCAGATCGCCAAGCGTGTCTTTCAGCAGCATCAGGCTACCCAGCGGGGTGCAAGGGGTCAGT
>JAGPVK010000215.1 GCA_018067055.1 Sphingomonadales bacterium
TTTGCTACGTCTCTAAGTTCCGGCACAATTTGTGGTTCAATGAACTGAAGGGACCAATCATCGCCGGGTTCAACAAATCGACTATCGAAATTCCATGCCTTTCAAGCGATGAAAGTCAGCATCTCAAATATGAAGAAGAAATGGCAACTCGATTGTATAATGAACAAGGCGATATTTTTGCATCGAAAAAGCGGTAATCTCACCCCACCACCGACATCTTAACCCCCAGCGCCTTCAGGATCGCCAGCAGCGTATCCAGCGTCGGATTGCCGCCCTCGCCCAGCGCCTTGTAAAGCGCGGATCGCGACAGGCCGGTTTGCTTTTGCAGATCGGACATCCCCCGCGCCCGGGCGACATCATTGAGCGCGACGCGGATCAATTCCGCATCGCCTTCCTCGAAAACCACCGCCAGATATTCGGCGATCATCTCTTCGCTATCGAGAAGTTCGCTGACATCCCAAGGTCTGAGTTCCAACTTTTCAGCCATCAAGCATTCTAACAATTTTCCCGCTATCGCCGAAGCGCGATCTAGGCCGACTGTCGAGAACGAACTGATATTTGTCTACTACCGGTGACAGATTGACCGTAACTATCAATCCTTCAAAATCGCCAGTGGCGTACAGGGCGGATCGAGATAGGCAAGTCAGAGGCGGGCACTGCGTTCCGTCAAGCTAGCTTGAACTCTGCGACAAATCTCTACCGACACCGCCCGCGTTTCTTTCTATTCTTCTTGCGCACAACAATAATGATCATACTAACCCCGACAACCAGCAGCGCGATCAAACCATAAGCGATCATCGCTCGAATCTGCACTCTAGTTCCCGTCCGGATCGTCGTCGCCATCGCCTTCCTCGGCAAATTCCAGCGCAATTTCCGCGTCCAGCTTGTCGCGCGGGCTCAGATGTCCGGCCTCGCGTTTTTCGGCCTGGATCGCTTCAATGCCCCACGCCTTTGCCGCAGCAGCAGCGACCTTGCGCCGGCTTTCCAGCGGATCATTGGCGGCCAGATCAAGCTGACGCGCTTCCTGTTCCCGACAGGTGGATGCTTTTACCCGCATGACTCTCGCCTTTCCTGTTCGATCATTTGCTGCGATTGGTTTTCATATTATCAAGGCCGACAACAACGCCCGCCTTGCCCGATGGGTTGGATGCATTGTTTTTGACCTTGGCCGCTTTCGGCTTGCGGATTTCCTTGTTCGATTTCTTCTGTGATTTGGCCATGATATTGTCCTCTCGGGTTGATGTTCAGGCGGCAGCGAGCGGGTCTGCCCAAGAAAGGCGACCGGTCGGATCGGCTGTCGGCGAACAAACTCAAACGATCGTGCTGCGAATGAAGTCCTGCCTCAGGAAAGCCGATCAGAGTCATTTCGGATCGAGAAGAGACAATGCCAGTGCGGATTGCAATCGCGCGATCACAAAGGCCTGTTGCCTATATAGGAACGCAACAAGGCGATTGTAAGGCTTGCCCCATTGTGATGACGGTTGGGCTGACGGCGGCCAATCCTACAAAATGGCGTCGCCGAGCCCAAGCATCTTGCCGTTGGTCACGATCACCCGGTCGCCGAGCTTGGCCTGTTCGAACAGCAACCGCGCAAATTCCAACGGCACACCGATGCAACCACGCGTTCCCCATCCCCATTTGACGTCGGAGGCGTGGATGGCGACGCCGTCATTGGTCAGCCGCAGCATATAGGGCATCGGCGAACCGTAGATATTGGAGACATGGTCCTTGCTCTTCTGGCTGATCGGAAAGACTCCGGTCGGAGTTGGCTTTTCGGAATCGCCAAAGGTGATCACCGCCGCGCCGATTTCATAGCCCGCGCGGAACACGGAAATGCTCTCGGCCTTGAGATCGACGGTGACGACCAGTTCGCCTTCCGGCACACCTTCCTCATCCCACTTGTAATAGCCATGCACGAAAGGCTCGTCGATCTGCAGAATCCGCTTGACCACAAACTTGTCGCTCAGCGGCAATTTGTCGGCAATATCAAACGGATCGGCTGCGATGGGATCGAGTTCGGAGCTATTCTGAGCGACAGGGTCTGGCGCCACATTTGCAGCAACCACTGCCTTCGTCGGGGTAGCAGAAGGACCGGCAAAATCGGCATTTGCGCGGGTCAAGCCCATCACCAGCAATGCGACAATCGCCAGCGCCGTCATCAGCAGAACCGTTGCACTGACCCGATAGGCAATTTTCTCGACCATCACTCATACTCCATTTGTTAACGGAGTATTTACCATGGATTCACGCAAAAGAATGGCTGATTTTTGGGCCGTCCCGCAGCGGTACGCCGGGGCCGGACATGTTAAGAGGGAGTGTTAAAGACCAGCGTTAATCGGCAAGTTGGGGCACCCGCGCTGGCAGGTACCCCATCTCCCGATAACAAATAGGAAAAGTCGCTTACCGCAATGGCAAGCGTACCGAACCTAAAAAACCGCTTTCGCTTCCGCTTCCTTCATCATCGCCTTGCGGACCATCGGAATCGGCGGGCCACCATAGCTGAGGAACTCGTCATGAAATTCCTTCCAGCCAGCGGTGGCGCCATTTTCCTCGACCTTTTGCTCGGCGAAATTGGCGTTGGTCCAGTCTTCCCGCAGCTTGCGGATCATCAGCTTGCCCATGGTGTAATTGAGATAGGCCGGATCATAGGTTCCGCGCGCCGCCTGCTGGTCGGCATTGCCTTCGTCCTGATAGCATTGCTCGAGGAACATCTTCTTCGAATCGGCAACGCTCATGCCCTGCGAATGCAGGCCGATGGCCGACAGGAACCGGCAATCACGCAGCAGCGCGTTGGACAACTGACCGATATGGGTTTCGTTGTCGCCCTCGTTGAGGCCGGCCTCCCACATCATTTCCTCGCTATAATGCGCCCAGCCCTCGGCAAAGGCATAGCCGACGAACAATTTACCGAAGATCGACTTGGCGCGGTTGCTGTGCAGGAAATTGAGGAAATGGCCCGGCCAGACTTCATGCACCGACGTGAACAGCAGGTCCTTGGTACCCGGAATATAGGCCTGGCGCTTGGCTTCGTCCCACGACGGATCGGGTGGCGAAATATAATAGACGCTCGGCAGGCCTTTTTCATAAGGTCCGGGAATGTCGATATAGGCGCTGTTCTGCCGGTTATAGGGCGGAGATTCCTCCACCTGCGCTTCCTCCGTGCCGGGGATGGTCACTATATCCTTTTCGATCAAAAAGGCGCGCAAGCCCGGCAGTTGCAGCCGCGCTTCCTCGACCGGGCCATCCTTTGGCTTGTCGCTGCCCATTTTGGCCATGCAGTCCATGATGCTGGCGCCTGGTGCAAACGCGCCGCACGCTTCGGTCAGCGCTGTCTGGTTGCGTTTGAGATCCGCCCGGCCAATCGCTTCCAGCTCGTCGAGCGAGATATTCACACCTTCGGTCTTGCTGATCATCGCCGCAAATTTGTCGGCACCCAGCGCATAGCCGTCCTTGGTTGCCGGAACCGAACCAATATGACCGGCCAGATCCTTCATCGCGGCAGCCGCGGCGGCGGCGGCAACGTCAAATTGCTGCTGCAGCTCGGTATCTTTTACTTCGGCAAAGGCGGCTTTCGCGTCACCGGTGAAATAGTCGGCAAAACCGCCAAAACCGGCCTGACCATATTTGAGAAAACTTTCCGGCAGTGGCAATTGCAGATTGGCCTTGATCTGCGCTGCGGCCGCCGGAACATTTTTCGCATATTTGATAAACGCCTTCATCCGCGTTTCGGCATCGGCATAGGGCCGGGCAATATAGACGTTGGGATCCAGCGCACCGATATAATAAGCGGGATTTTTATGCGGTGAGTCGGCGGTTTCCAGCCAGAACAGCTCGCCCTCCATCACATTGATCAGATAGTCGCGTTCGAACTGTTCCGCTTCACTGAGATCGGCAGCATCAATTGCCCGCGCATCGGCAATCGCCTTTTTGCGCATATCGACCATCTT
>JAGPVK010000226.1 GCA_018067055.1 Sphingomonadales bacterium
AGACTCTGGCCATCGGTGCCACAGCGGTGGGCGTTGAGTTCGTCTCGGCGACGAATAATGTTTCGATGCAGAACAGCGGCACGATCGACGTTTCGGCCGTGACAGACGGCGCGCAGGCGCAGGCTTTTGGCGTTCGCGTCCTCAACTATGAAGCCCCCGTCGTCGATACCCCGGCTGTAATGGCGCTTCTGGCAGTGGCACCCGATGTCTTCACGCTCAGCAATCTCGGTGGCACGATCCGCGCTCGCACCAGCACGGACGGCGGTGCTTCCTTCAAGCGCGGCGTGGCCATCGACACCAGCAACGCCCCCAACATGGCGGTCATCAACCTGGAGGGTGCGGCCTCCGGCAATGGCGTCATCTATGGCAACATCGACATCGCGGCTGCGGACGAGATTCATGTCCGCAATGGCGAGACAGTGTTCGACGGCATCGTCAATCCGGACGGCACGAAGGAAGGTAGTCTGGCCGTCCACTCCGGCGGCACGCTCTATCTGGTCAACCAGCCGCATGGCGCGGTGAGCACCACCGGCACGCCAACGGTCAATTCGGCTTATGATGGCGCGGCTGGTGTGAACGTGAACAGCTTTGCCGTCGAGGATGGTGCTACGCTGGCCCTCCAGCTTGCGTCCTTCCCGACTACCGAAGGCAGCTTCCCGACAGTGACGGCGAACACGGTCACTCTGGGCGCGACGAGCGGGCTTGAAGTCCGGCCGTCAAGCTGGAACGGTCTCTACAACGACAACTACTATTTCGACAATGTCATCAAGGCGTCGAATGCAGCCGCGCTGACCGGTACCTTCGATCCAACAAAGGTGGTCACGAATACAGGTACGCCGCTGCTTCAAGTCGCGACGCTGTATAATCAGGACACCGACGGTGGTGATGTCGATATTACCATCCAGCGGGTTGGTTTTGGTGATGTCGCTGGCTTGACGGTCAACGAGGCAAGTGCCGGCAACGGTATTGAAAATGTCTATGCACCCACGTTGACGGGTCCATTCGCAGGCTTGCTTGGCAATCTGTTCCTGCTGAATGCAACCGACTATCCGGTTGCTCTCAGCCAGCTTTCGGGTGATCAATATGCTGGCTATCTGCAGGGCTTGCGTAACCACAGCATGCAGTTGAACAGCCTGGTTTCTGACCAGCTGGACTGTGCAATCAGTATTGATGGTCCGCAGAAATGCAGCGATCGCGATGGCGAAGTCCGTTTGTGGATGCTGGGTAGCTATAATGACGTGTCAGTTGACACGGACGTCAACTCTCCCGGCTATGACTCCGAGAACTGGTCAGCTCTGCTTGGAGCGGATTACACGACCGGCAACTTCACCATCGGTGCCTTCGGCGGCTATCGTGACAGCAGGATGGATTTTGATCGTAACAACGGACGCATCAAGTCCGATGGATGGCAGCTGGGCGCGTTTGGTGCCTATGATGTGGGCAGTTTCTACATTCGGGGGATCGGCAGCTATTCGGATCTGAACGGTGAATCGCGTCGTGATATCTCGATATTGTCGACACAGGGCACAGCTCTGGGCCAGCCGGATGCCACCATCACCTCGCTATATGGTGAAGCAGGTGCACGGGTGAATGTGGGCGCGAAGTCCTGGCTGACACCCTTTGCGGCGCTTGATTACACCAAGGTGAAACTCAAGAGCTTTGTGGAAACCGGAGTTCCCGGAGCCAATCTTGGCTTCAACAGCCAGAGCGAAGATCAGACTTCATTGCTTGCTGGCTTGAAATGGGCAGGGAATTTTGGCGGCATCGTGCCTGAAGCCAAGGTCGCCTGGAGATATGATCTCAACAGTTCCCTGGTCGGTGTGAATGCATATTTTGACGATGCACCTGCCGGGAGTGACTTCAGGGTGTTCGCGCCACAGACCAGCCGCAGTTCGGTGGTTGCCGGTTTCAGCCTCGCCGCCATGCTTGGTGAGCAGTTCACCGGACGTGTGGGATATCAGGGACGCTTCAACAGCGAGGTCAAGGATCACGCGGTCTATGGCAGCCTGACATACCGGTTTGGCGGACACACGCCGCCGCCTGCCCCGGCACCTGCGCCTGCTCCGACAGCTGCACCAGCGCCTCCACCACCGCCACCTCCGGCCCCACAGGTAGTGCAATGCAATACCGGCCCGTATATCGTATTCTTCGATTGGGATCGTTCGGACGTCACGCCGGAAGCCTCCACGGTGCTGGATAATGCATATACGGCCTATGGAAACTGCAACAGCGTGCCGATCATGGTGGCCGGCCATGCTGACCGTTCCGGTGCGGCGACCTACAATGTCGATCTGTCACAGCGGCGCGCAAATGCGGTGCGCGGGTATTTGACCACGCGTGGTATTGCCGATGAAACCATCAGCACACAGGCCTTTGGCGAAAGCCGGAACCGGGTGCCCACTGCCGACGGTGTGCGCGAACCGCAGAACCGCCGCGTAGAGATTACTTACGGTCCGGGCTCCGGTTTCTAACCGGAAGCGCCTTCACCAAGAAGAAACGGGGCTGGAGCGATCCAGCCCCTTTTTTGTCGGGCGATACCGCTTCTATAATTATGGGGATTCCAGCAAGTTGCTGCCGCTCCCGACCATGAAAAAGGGCGGCTCAATCGAACCGCCCTTTGGAAAATCAAGGTGCAAGCAGCCTAGCCTTCAGCCGGAGCCGCTGCTGGGGCAACCGGGGGATCATTGTCAGCGACTTCCGTGAGCGACCCACCCATGGCTTCGCATTCGCCGGGATCGGTATTTTTCCAGGCATTACCCTGATAGTCGAGGACGGACGTGCCGGCGCAGCTTGTGCCTTCGCCGGCCTTGCAGTCATTTTCCCCAGCCTTGGCGATGCCGAAGCATTTTTCTTTTTCTGCCGCCGCGACTTCGGTCACTTCACTGCTTGTAGCTTCCGCTTTTTCGCTGGTGGCTTCGTTGCTTCCACCCGAACAAGCGGAAAGCGCTGCGGCCGCGATCAGGGCGGATGCCGCCGCACCAAGTTTCGTAGCTTTCGTCATGAGACTCTCCCGATTTAGGTCTTTGAAAATAGGCTTCCATCCTGCACAGCTATTGGCATATTCGAACAGGACAGACCAATGGTTACACAAACATCACGCAAAAACAAATTTGAACCCGTCAAATCGGGTATCATAAACACGACCGGCCTTCGATGTGGCTGAGCGTTTCTCCTTTTCCATCGCCGCCACCGACGGCAAGGCGCGAACCGGCACGATCAGCATGTTGCGCGGCGATATTCGCACGCCCGCGTTCATGCCAGTGGGCACAGCGGCAACGGTCAAGGCGATGAAACCGGAGAGCGTGCGGGCGACGGGGGCCGATATCATTCTCGGCAATACCTATCATCTGATGCTGCGGCCCGGCGCGGAGCGGGTGGCGCGTCTCGGCGGATTGCACAAGTTCATGAACTGGGATCGCCCGATTCTGACCGACAGCGGCGGCTATCAGGTGATGAGCCTGTCGGAACTGACCAAGCTGAGCGAGGACGGGGTGGAATTCCAGAGCCATCTCGACGGCTCGCGTCATATGCTGACCCCGGAACGGTCGATGGAAATTCAGCGGCTGCTGGGCAGTGATATCGTGATGGCGTTTGACGAATGTACGAAAAATGGCGCTACGCGCGAGGAAGCGCTGGCCTCCATGGAACGCTCGATGCGCTGGGCGAAGCGATCGCGCGACGGTTTTGACAGCGGCGAAGAGCATGCGGCGAGAGCGGCGCTGTTTGGCATTCAACAGGGGTCACTGGACAAGGATATGCGCGCGGCTTCGGCCACGGCGCTGATCGAGATCGGCTTTGACGGCTATGCGATCGGCGGCCTTGCGGTCGGCGAAGGGCAGGAGGCGATGTTCGATGTGCTCGATTATGCGCCGGGGCAATTGCCCGCCGACAAGCCG
>JAGPVK010000227.1 GCA_018067055.1 Sphingomonadales bacterium
AAGGCGGTTTATCGTCAACCGAAAATCAACATTGCCAAAATTGCTGGTTTCCTTCCGCCTTATGGGGCGACTACCGAAAAGACCATGAAGCAACAGATGAAACTCTAGCGTCAGGCAAATATGGCAGAATTTCCGTTAGCGGGGCTTAAGGTCCTCGACTTTACGCGTGTTGTCGCCGGTCCCTATGCGACGCGCATGCTGTCCGATCTCGGCGCAGACGTACTCAAGGTGGAGCCACCGGAAGGCGATGTTACGCGCAAATTGGGCAATCCGGGCGACGGAGTCAGCGGCTATTATCTCCAGCAGAATATCGGCAAACGCAATATCTGCGTCGATCTGAAAGCACCCGGCGCGCGCGACTTGATTCTGAAACTGGCGGCCGAAGCCGATATCGTCACCGAGAATTTTCGGCCCGGTATCATGGACAAGTTCGGCGTCGGCTGGGAAGATCTGTCCCAAGTCAATCCGGGACTGATCATGCTGTCGATTTCCGGCTATGGTCAGACTGGTCCAGATCGCAAAAAGGCCGCTTATGCGCCGGTGCTGCACGCGCAATCCGGTCTGATCGCGCGGCAAGCGGAAATAGCAGAGGCCAAGCCCGTCGATATTCAGCTTGCGGTTGCGGACAGCTATAGCTCACTTCACGGAATCATCGCGATATTGTCGGCGCTGCGCGTCCGCGACCAGAGCGGCGAAGGCCAGCATATCGATCTCGCCATGATCAGCGTGCTCCACTCCGTCGACGATTATGCCTATTGGGCGCTCGACGATGACTGGCCGAAACCGGAGGAGAATAGCGTCTGGGATGCACCGGAAGGGCGGCGGATACTGATCACCGGCGATATGAAATGGATGTGGGTGATGTTCTCGACCCGCGATGGCCTGGCTGATCCGACCCCGGACGGATCAGATGTCGCAACCAAGGTACGGATGCGGCGCGAAGCAATGGAGCAGCATATGCTGGGCCATGACAGTTTCGACGCGCTCACCGACACTCTCGACCGGCTCAATCTGGCCTGGGGCGAAGTGCAACCCTTTGGCCCGGAAATTTATGAACAGCCCAGCGTCAAGGCGCTCGGCGTGGTCGTGGATGTCACCGACGATGCCGGCAATCCGCGGCGCACTATCCAGTCGCCCTATCGCTTCTCGAAATCGAAAAGCGGCATCGACAGCAACGCCAAAACCGCAAAACGCGGCGAACATAATGTCGCCGCGCTTCAGGACTGGCTCGATATGGACGATAGCGAAATCAGCGCGCTTGCCGAAAGCAAGGCGCTGATTTCAGATTAGCTTAGGCTTCGCCGTTCCGCGCCTGACGGCGTTTGAACGATTTCGCGCCATTGTTCCAATGTTTCGGTCCATCGCTCTTGGCACCTGCACCGGCGCCAGAACCTGGGCCACCGCGTCCGGAACCACCGCCACCAGGGCGGCCTTTGCGGGCACTATGCTTGTTCTTGGCAGGCCCATTGCGGGTCGGCGTTGCGCCATATTTCTTCGGCTTCTGGCCATAGATACGCGAAGCCACTTCCTCGCGGGGCGGTTCGTCATAGCCTTGCGGCAATGGCACCACGTCGGGTGAAACACCGGTCAGCTTGACCACGTCCCGCAGGAACTGGCGCTCGTCGGGCGCGACCAGCGAGTAGGAAATACCGCTCGCGCCAGCGCGTGCGGTCCGGCCAATCCGGTGGACATATTGCTCGGACACATTCGGCATGTCGAAATTGATGACATGGGAAATGCCGTCAACATCGATACCGCGCGCTGCAATATCGGTCGCGACCAGAATGTTGATCTTGCCAGACTTGAAGTCGCCCAAGGCACGCTCGCGTTGGGGCTGACTCTTGTTGCCATGAATCGCGGCGGAATGGATACCGACGGCCATCAGGTTTTTGACAACCTTGTCGGCGCCATGCTTGGTCTGGGTGAACACGAGCATATGGTCGGGATTTTCGTTATTGATGAAATCCTTGAGCAGACGCTGCTTGTCATCCTGATTGATATAGGTGACCTTCTGGTCCACCCGCTCCGCCGTTGTCGATTGCGGCGCAACCGATACCTGGACCGGATTGGTCAGGAACTGGTCGGCCAGCTGCGAGATCGTTTTCGGCATGGTCGCCGAGAAGAACAGGCTCTGCCGCTGTTTTGGCAGCATCGGGACGATCTTCTTGAGCGGCACGATAAAGCCGAGATCCAGCATCTGGTCAGCCTCGTCGAGCACCAGGATTTCAACCTTGGACAGGGTCAGATAGCGCTGGTCGATCAGGTCAAGCAGACGGCCGGGCGTTGCCACCAAAACGTCAACGCCGCGTTCGAGAAGGCGCTTCTGCCGGTTGATCGGCACGCCGCCAAAGGCGGAGGTGACGAACAGGCCGAGGCCCTTCGAATAGCCGGTCATGCTGTCGGCAATCTGCCGGGCCAGTTCGCGGGTCGGTGCAAGCACCAGCATCCGGCACTCAAAGCGGCCGGCGCGTTTCTTGTTGTTCAGCAGATGGTGGATCGAGGGCAGCGAGAAAGCAGCGGTCTTGCCGGTGCCGGTCTGGGCAATACCCAATATGTCCTTGCCTTCCAGAGCGGGCGGGATCGCCTGCTGCTGAATCGGGGAT
>JAGPVK010000228.1 GCA_018067055.1 Sphingomonadales bacterium
GATCCGTGACACGCTGCAGGCGGCCTACCAGCGCGCCGTTGAACTGCGGTAGGAGCAGCAAGCCCCAAGAAATTCCGGGCGCAATGGCGCATGTCTGTGGGATGTATTGCATCGCATCTATCATTTCCCGATCACGGATCTGGAAAATGCCGCCGTTGCGGTAGGTTTAACCTATGGCGACTAGGTTGATGATACCGCCGTATGGCCGTTGCTCCAACAGCTTGGAGCCAGCGGAATGACACTCGACAGCTGGCAATATGGCAAAGAAGCCGAAGCCAAATCCACGATTCACGGCGATGGATCTATCATAATCGGATTGGCTTTTGACCCCGAAGGTTTGGGGCATTTTATACCACCGCAATAAATCCCGCTTTAATTGGCGAAACCGGGTGCCCGATAGATTTCGCTGCCGCGCCGGTAAACGACCAGCTTCTGCAGCGTGACCGGGTGGAAAAAGGCCTCGATCGCCTGCCCGCTCTCGGTGCGGGCATATACCTCGTAACAATCACCCTCGACTTGCACCTTGAGCAGTTCCCAGCCCTCCATCCAGGCTTTTTTCTTCAACTTCGAGACCGGTTTCCAATTCTTGCTGGGCCCTGATTTGCACTTTACGTCGCCGTCCGCGTAAGCCGGTTGCGCCAGCGTCAACACGGCCGTGGCGGCGATCGCGGCCAGATATTTCCGGGATATTCTATTCATGCCATACTCCGTTGTGTTCGTTGCCGCCGACTGCGGCCCACTGAGCGCAAAACCCACGCCAGTGCCAGAGGTGCCAGATGGATCAGTGCTGGCTGCCAAGCCCAGTCGAGCAGAATCCAGTGACCCAGCCCGATGATCAGCACCAGATATACCAGGCGCTGAACCATCTTCCAATTCCGCCCAAGCTTGCGCATGGCATAGTTGAAGCTGATCGCAGCAGGCGGAATCATCAGCGCGAACGCCAACCAGCCGGTCCAGATACCGGGCAGGCCCAGTTCATCCACCATCGCCGCAATGCTGTTCATGTCGAGAATGTAGAACAGCAGATGCAGCAGGGCATAACCGAAGGCTGCAACGCCAAGATTGCGGCGGATCGCCAGCCAGATCCGGAAAAAACGGTTCAGGCCAAAAAATTCGGATAACGGCCCGGGCAGCATCGCAAGGATCATCAGCCGGATCGACGTTTCCCCGCTAGGGTGCAGCAGATCCATTGCCAACACATCGTCTTGCGAGAGGCTCCACAGCATCCACAGGCCGGGAGCGGCCAGCATGATCCACAACAGGCTCCTTCCAGCAAGACGCTTCATACCGTGGCCCAGCGCCGCAACATATTGTGATAAACGTGGATCAGCCGGTCGATATCGGGATCATCATGCGGCCGGTCCGGTGCGAGCGACTGGATCGACTGGTCCAGATCGAACAGCATTTCCCGCGCCGAGGCATCCGCCACCGCGCTTTGCATCCAGGTGATTGCACAAATCCGCTTGCCGCGTGTTACCGGGGTGACCTGATGCAGGCTGGATGAAGGATAGAGGATCATGTCGCCAGCGGCGAGCTTTACCGGTTGCGCGCCGTAATGCTCCTCGATCACCAACTCGCCGCCATCATATTCATCCGGCTCGGACAGGAACAGCGTTGCCGAAAGATCGCTGCGGATGGTCATGTTCGCTTCGGGAAGGCGCATCAGAGCAGCATCACTATGCGTGCCGTAATGGCCGCCGTCCTGATAGAGGTTGAAGATCGGTGGCCAGATCTTTTCTGCCAGCGAGGCCGAAACAAATAGCGGATCATTGCCCAGTTTGCGCAAGATGATATTGCCGAGTTCGACTGCAAGCGCATCCTGCCGGCCAAGCTGCAAATTCTGCTTCACCTTGATCGAACGCGTACCTGCCGAGGCCGCGCCATCCGTCCATTCCGCCGTTTCCAGCTTCTGGCGGAAGCTCCGGACCTGTTCGTCATCCAGAATATTTTCGATGATTGTGAGCATATGTCTAGCCGTCGGTTGGATTGGAAAGGGAGAGCGGCGAATCGTCGCCCTCCCCTTTTTCGTATCAGAAACGCCCGGTCAGCGTTAGCGTTGCGCGGCGCTCATCACCCTTGTACAGGAAGTGACCGCTGCGATAACCGGCAAGATAATAATCCTCGTTGCTGACATTGGTCAGGTTGACCCGCGCAGCAAGATTCTCATTCACCTTGTAGCTGGCGAAAGCATCAAAGGTCCAGTAATCCGGAATCCGGTAGGTGTAGACTTCAAGCACGCTGTCATAGCCCGCCGCATCATCGGGCTGGCCGGTGAACATCTGGCCCTTGTAGGTGGCGGTGCCGCCAAAGGCAAAAGCCTCGGTCGCCTGATAGCGCAACTGGGCTGTCGCTTGCGTGTTGGAGAAATTGCTCAAGCGGCGGCCGATTTTGTCGGCGTTGTTTGAACCGGTGATTTCGGAGTCCATGAAGGTAACCGATGCCTGGCCAGAGAGTTTCGGCGTGATATTGCCAACCAGCCCCAGTTCGATACCGCGCACCCGGTTTTCGCCGGTATTCAGACTGCCGCCCGCTTCATAGCCGGTGCCAGCGGATTCAAACACATCACTTTTGGTGATCTGAAAAGCCGCAGCCGTCAACAGCAGTCGGTCGTCGAACAAATCGGCTTTCACGCCCAATTCGTAGCTGGTCGAACCTTCCGGCCGGCCGTCACCAATATCGGTACCATCATCAACGCAGATACCGCCATAACCACAATTGCCGCCCAGGTCGGATTCCCCACCATTTATATTCTTGGCAGAACCCCAGTTGAAATAGACATAGACTTCTTCCAACGGCTTGATGCCGATGCCGGCATGACCGTTCCACAAGGTGTCCTTGTAGCGATAGTCTGTCACGGTACCGCGGCTGTCGACCGTGTTGCTGTAATTGAACGCATCGACACGAACGCCGCCATGAATGGAAAGCCAGGGATTGATGTCGACCGTGTCCATCAGATAAACGGATAATGTCTCCACCTTCCACGCGCTATCAATCGAACCGAAAGCAATATCCCGCTGCAAAATATTGTGAATGTCGATGACGTTCACATTGCGGTTTTCGTCGGTGATACAATAAGCCGGGCTTGGCCCGCCGCGACCGTCCGCGATACAATTGGTCGCACCATTTGTCGTCAGATCGTAGGTGCCATTTTTCACTTTGAGGTTCGAATATTCGGTGCCAGCGACGATATTATGGCCGATGGAGCCGGTATCAAATTCGCCCAGAATATTGAACTGGTTGACGAAATATTCGACTTCCTGATTGCCCTGATGGCTGCTCAGCGTGACCGGTGCGAACGTGTTGGCAGCGGGATCATAGGCACCGCCTCGCAGGCCGGTCAGAACATAGCCGTTCGAAGTTTCGCCATAGCGGGTAGAATTGACGATGGTGAAGCCGTCGAATGGAGTGATGAAGATACGCCCGGTGAATGTATCAACATTGGTGTTGAGAAAATCTTCAGCCTGCGTGTAATTCGGTACATCATCCCAGGGACCATAGACCGTAACATCGCCGGGGCCCGTACCGGTTGGACGCGGCACATAGCTGCCCAGATCCGGCGTATCATCAGCTTCCAGATGGTAATAATCGAGCAAGATCCGGACTGTGTCATTCAGCTTGAAACTGCCGGAAATCGCTGCGCCAATGCGTTCACGGTCCGAGAAATTGCGGTTCGGCGCTTCGTCATAGCCGTAGAGCAGATTGGCGCGCAGCGCGATATCATCGCTCAGCGCCCAGTTGCTGTCGAGCGTGACCCGATAATAATCATCGGTGCCGATCCCCGCATCGATCCGGTTGAAATTATAGTCGGTGCTGGCCTGTTTGGTGATCGAGTTGACCGCGCCGCCGGTGGAACCCCGACCGGCAAAGGAGGAGCTCGGGCCCTTGGTGATTTCAATCTGTTCGACGGCAAAGGTTTCACGCGTTGTCATGCCGGGATCACGAAGACCGTCGACAAACACATCGCTGCGCGCTTCATGGCCGCGAATGATATAGCGGTCGCCAAAAGCATTGCCGTTTTCGCCGGTGCCAACGGTGACGCCGGGCTGGTTATCCAGGACGTCCCGCAAATTGGTTGCGCCTTGCTCTTCGAGCTGGGTTTCGGTGAGGACCGTGATCGTCGCTGGCGTTTCCGACAGCGGTTTCACCCGGCGGAGGTCTCCGGACACCCGGGCCTTATAGGGCGCTCCCTTTTGCGTGTAAGGATTCACATCCGCTGCATTATCTTCGATCTGCAAGGTTTCCAGCTCAACTTCATCCGGCTCCGCATCCTGGGCAAAAACCGGGGTCGTGGCCAAAGCCGTGGTCATACCCAGAGCGACAAAGGCGCCGCGCTTACCCAGGCTGGAAAAGCGCAAGCTGGCTGGCTTCGATATATGCGACCTGTTTTTATTCATCGTGAATTTCCTTTTTTTCAACGAGTTCTGAGGGAATAATCAATGGGAAGTGAGATTGTGACTTTGTCCTGCGCCATCGATGCGGGCATGGCCGGCAGTGGCGCGACGCGCTGCATCAGCGCCAACGTGGCTTGATCCAGAATCGCGTGACCGCTGGAACCCGTGATCGAGACATTGGAGATATTGCCGGTGCGATCGACGGTGAAGCGGACTTTGACCACGCCTTGTTCGCGGGCCTTGCGCGCTTCCGTCGGATATTTTTTCCGCTGGTTCAGATGCGCGCTGACCATCGCATAATAGTTTGCCTGTTCCTTTTTCGCCTTGGGGCTGTTGCCGGCGCTATTGCTGGAAACAGCACTTGCCGCTGCGGTAGGAGCCAGCGCTGTCCTGGCCGGAGAAGGCGCCGCGACCGGAGTGGGACTGGCCTGAGCCGACGGCGTAGCTAGTGAAGGCGCTCGCTTCGACTCAGGAGGCAGCAGGATCGCATCATCCGGCAGGGGTGCCCGGACGGTTGGCACCTCAAATGGCACGGCCTGTTGCGGCGGAATATATTCCGGCTGCGATGCGGGCACAGGCTCAGACATGGCCTCGCTCGCAATCGCAGGGGGAAGCTCCACCAGGACCACCGGTTCAGGGATGGGAGGTTCATATGGAGACTTCCATGCCATGGCAGCCAGGCCCAGCAGGGCATGCGCCGCCACAGCAATGACTGCAGCGAAAACCCAGCGACGTTTTTCGTCCAAGCTGAGCATGGCGTCGCTCATTTTCCCGATCCGGATTCCGCGCCAACCAAAGCGACGTGCAGATAGCCGGCAGAGCGCAGCGCATTCATCGCGCCCATGATCGTGTCATAAGTGATGGTCTTGTCGGCACGCAAAAAGATGCGCTGCTCCCGGTCAGACTTGGTAGCGGTTTCGATCGCCGATCCAAGACCGGCCTTTGCAACCGGGGTTTCGTTGACCAGAATTTCGCCGTCGGCCTGGATCGAGAGGAAGACCGGCTTGTCCGGTTTCGGTGCAGCAGCTGCCGTGGAAACGGGAAGATCCACCTTCACGTCCACCGTCGCCAGTGGCGCCGCGACCATGAATATGATCAGCAACACCAGCATTACGTCGATGAACGGCGTGACGTTGATCTCGTGATTGACGGGAAGCGCATCGCTATTATCGGAAAGCCGGATCGACATCGTCTCAACCTTTCTCGACGGTCACGGTGCCACGGCTGAGATCCCGGGATACCAGCCGCAAAATGGCGGCAGCGGTATCGGAAACCAACGCGCGATAGGCAGAAATCTGGCGCGAGAAATGGTTGTACATGACGACCGCGGGAATAGCGGCGACGAGTCCCAGCGCAGTGGCCAGCAAGGCCTCGGCGATGCCCGGCGCGACAACCGCCAGATTGGTTGTCTGCTTTTCGGCGATCCCGATGAAACTGTTCATGATGCCCCAGACCGTACCGAACAGCCCGACGAAAGGAGCGGTCGCGCCAATCGTCGCCAATATAGTGACTCCACGGGTCATGTTGCGCGAGAGCGCCACTTCATAGCGTTCAAAGCGGGACACGATGCGTTCCTTGATCCCCTCGCGATCGTGCAGGGCATCGGTGGAGAGCGCGAGCTCGGCGGCAGCCTCTTTCACCAGCACCGTTTTGCCCAAAGCCGGATCGGAGTCGGCCTCGTCGAGAGACCGAAGGCTGGCAATGGCATAATAAACGATCCGCTCGCCTGCCATCGCCTTGCGCAATTCCGAAAGCTTGGCGAGAAATATTGTCCAGCTGACCAGCGAGGCGATGATCAGGCCGATGATCACGATCTTCACGATCCAGTCAGCCTGCGCGAACATGCCACCAACGCTCATCTCGACCGGTATCGTGGACAGGGGAGCCGCCGTGGCAGCTCCTGCCGTCGTCAGCAGCGCCGCGACGACGATAGAATTTAAAACATGCCTGCTATGTTTTTTGGCCACCATTGCCCCCTTGATCAGCATTTTGCGAATCGTTCGCATCTGAAAAAAGGCAATTACAGCTTCTTATTGCTATTGCAAGTGATTCTCATTATAAATATTACAACGGTTGCCGAGGCGTTACAGTCTGTTGCGCGGTAGAATAAGACCGGGCGCAGCCATTGGCGGAATGCCTGACGCCTGCCGGTCTGCCAGATAAGCCACCGCTCCCTCCTCGCTAACCTGAATTGCCTGCACTTTCACGGAACGGCAATTTTCAGGCCTTGATCGAACTGCGGCTATTATTTGCCAGCCCGCCTTGCCTTTGATACGGGAGAGCCCAATCCCGTCATGTGAGACCCAAAATATGAGCGCATCAAATCTCGACAGCATCATCCAGAGGAATGCCGAAACGATGGCCGCCGAGATCGATGGCGGCTTGAGCTTCATGGCGTTTCCTACGAAGTTGTATTCACATTATCCTGCGCGCTTTACTGCCTAGCAACATGGCAGAAATCTTTACCACGTTGCCTCGACCATGATGAAAGTCATCAAGCGGAAATTTGTGACGGCAACACAGCAGTCGCCGCTATTCTATCTCTGGTTCATTCCGGCCTGGCTTCTTCTCGGCTTCACCCGGCTTGTCATTGTCACCGTGACGTTCAGGCGCTTTGCCCATTGGCTGGGGATGCATGACGGCCTCGCCCCGCGTACACCGCTGACCACCCGGGATCAGGAAATCCGCGCGCGGGCGATCAGCAAGGCGATAACCATTGCATCCAAATATGCGCCATGGACGGCCAATTGCTTTCCGCAAGCCATCACCGCGCGGGTGATATTGGGATTTTACGACATTCCCTATGCGCTGTTTTTCGGCGTGAGGCGCAGCAATACCGGAGAAGAAGGGAGCGAACTGAAGGCCCATGCTTGGGTGGTGTCGGGACGGGTCAGCGTCACCGGAGGCCGCAGCTTCGGTCAATTCACATCGGTGGGCTGCTTCGTTTCGAACTGATCGGTTGAAAATACCAAGAAGCCTCAGGTCAGTAGCGAGACATTGCCGCCCGCAGCGGTGGTGTCGATACAGACGTGCCGTTCCACCAGACATTGGTGGTCGAAATTTTCTTCGGTGATCAGCGGGATCAGCGCTCCGTCGCGTTTTGCGAGAGCCTTGCGAATGGCACGGATATCGTCGCTTTCGCTCCAGCAGACCACGGCATCGATACCGATCAGTTCGGACAGAGCTTCCCGCGGTACAAATCCGTCGAGCGCCTGCTCTCCCTCGGCACCGGGGACGCAAATCAGTGGTACACAGCCCTGTCCGCGAGCCGTCTCCGCCTGTTTCCTAGCCTCTGCCACGGTCGGACCGAGGCATAAGATTGTTCCCCGCGCATAGGTGAACAGTTCATTCGATTCACCGGTCGGCCCCGGCATCATGTCAGAGCTGCGCGGCTGCGTATCGGCTGCCGGCAGCTGGTCAAGTGCGGCTTGCACCGTTTCCCGCGCCAGTTGCTGGTCGTGAATGACTGGTGTTGCCGATCTGGAATGTTGATAAAAGCGCGGCAGATAATGCGGTCCGCCGGCCTTCGGGCCGGTACCGGAAAGGCTTTCGCCGCCAAAGGGCTGCGAACCGACAACAGCGCCGACCTGGTTGCGGTTGACGTAAATATTGCCGACCTTCAATGCGCCGGTCAGCTTTTCAATGCGCCGCTCGATCCGGGTCTGCAGTCCGAAGGTGAGCCCGTAGCCGCGCCCATTGATATCGCTGATCACGGTGTCGAGCTCATCATGTTCAAAAGTGGCTACATGCAAGACCGGGCCGAATATCTCTTCTGCCAGATCGTTGATGCCGCCGATCTTGATCACCGCCGGTCCGACAAAATAGCCGTCATCCGGACAATCCAGCTGCAGCAGCAATCGGCCTTCCTGCTTTGCCGTGGCGATATGCTTGCTGATCTTGTCATGCGCTGCCTGATCGATCACCGGGCCGATATCGGTCGACAGCCACCAGGGATTGCCCATCTCCAGCGCTTCCATCGCACCCTGCAGCATGTTCAGAAATGGCTCGGCGATGTCCTTTTGCAAGTAAACAACCCGCAAGGCCGAACATCTTTGGCCGGCGGACTGGAAAGCAGAGGTGATGATATCCCGGACGGTTTGCTCCGGCAAAGCGGTCGAATCCGCAATCATGCAGTTCAGGCCGCCGGTCTCGGCGATCAGCAGTGAATCCGCCTGGCCATTTTCCGCGATATTGCGGTTGATGGTCTGCGCGGTTGCGGTCGAGCCGGTGAAACACACGCCGTGGACGCGGGGATCGCCGCTGATCGCGGCACCCACCGTCGCTCCGGGGCCAGGCAGCAGCTGAAGCGCGGGCAATGGCACACCGGCTTCGTGCAACAAATTGGTCGCCAGAGCTGCGATGAGCGGTGTCTGGTCCGCCGGTTTCGCCAGCACTGCATTGCCCGCAGCCAGCGCCGCAGCCACCTGGCCGGTGAAAATCGCCAGCGGGAAATTCCATGGCGAGATGCAGCTGATCGTGCCGCGTGGCTCGAGCTCGGGCATTTTTTCGGCTTCTTTGGCGTAGAAGCGCAAGAAGTCGACCGCCTCGCGCAGTTCCGCGATCGTGTCGAACTGGGTTTTGCCCGCTTCCCGCGCCAGCAATGCAAAAATCTCGCCATGATGCTGTTCAAACAGATCGGCAGCACGCCGCAGAACCGCCGCCCGCTGGGCAACTGGAGCGTCCCAGATCCGCGCATCTTCGATGGCTTCACGGGCCTGGCTTTCGTCCGCCTCGATTACTTCGCCAACCTGACTGTCCTTGAGTGCCGGGTTGAATATCTTGTGCGCAGTGCCGCTGGTGACCGGTCGCACAGTGATCGCCGACGACCGCCAGAGCTTTTCGGCAAAGGGCGCACGCTCTGCCACATAATCATTCATATCGCTGCGATTGGCCAGATCCCAGCCGCGCGAATTGATCCGTTCCGGCTGATAGAGATCGGCGGGCTTGATGATCTTCGACTGGCTCGCTTGCTGATCGGCCTTCAGCGTCTCGAACGGATCGGTGGCGATCAATTCGGCGGCCACCGTGTGATTGGCCAGCTGGTTGACAAAGGACGAGTTGGCGCCATTTTCGAGCAGACGGCGAACAAGATAAGCCAGCAATTCACGATGCTTGCCGACCGGTGCATAAATCCGGGACCGGACTTTTTCATTGCGGAGCAAGGCATCGTGCAGGGTTTCGCCCATGCCGTGCAGCCGCTGAAATTCAAAATCCTGCTGGTTGCCGGCCATTTCCAATATCGCCGCAACGCTGTGCGCATTGTGCGTGGCAAATTGCGGATAGATGCGATCGGTCATGTTCAGCAACTGGGACGCGCAGCAGATATAGCTGATATCCGTCGCCGATTTTGTCGTGAATACCGGAAAGTCGGGTACGCCGTCCATCTGTGCGCGCTTGATCTCGCTGTCCCAATAGGCGCCCTTGACCAGCCGTACCATGATCTTTCGATCGAGCTGGGTGGCAAGCGAATAGAGCCAGTCGAGCACATAGCTTGCGCGTTTGCCAAAGGCCTGCACGACGACGCCGAAGCCGTCCCATCCTGCGAGACGCGGGTCGCTGAGCACCATCTCGATCATGTCGAGCGACAGACCAAGACGATAGGCTTCTTCAGCATCGATATTCAGACCGATATTGGCGTCGCGGGCCGCTCGAGCTAGTTCGCCGACGCGATCGGCCAGTTCGGGAACCGCCTTGGCCTGCTGGCTCATCTCGTAGCGGGGGTAAAGAGCCGAAAGTTTGATCGAGAGGCCCGGGTTTTCGCGCAAGTCGTCGGAAATGGCGACTTTGGCGATTTCCTGTATTGCATCCGCATAAGCAGCGAAATATTCATCCGCGCCTTCCTGCGTGATCGCGGCCTCGCCCAGCATGTCATAGGAATAGGTTGCGCCCTTGGCCTTCCATTTCTCAGCCCGCTTCAGCGCAAGCTTCATATCTTCGCCGAGAACGAACTGGTTGCCGAGTTCTTTCATTGCCTGCCGGACAGCGAGACGGATCACCGGTTCACCCAAACGCTTGATCGCCCCCCGCAGGGCGTCGAGCGGCCCACGGCTTGCCGGCTTGTTGATCACGCTGCGCGTCATCTCCAGCGCGTAGGTCGATGCATTGACCAGCGAGCTTTCCGACTGTCCGATATGATCGCGCCAGTTGGATGGCCCGATCTTGTCTTCGATCAGCGCATCGATTGTCTGGCTGTCGGGTACCCGCAACAGCGCTTCTGCCAGCGTCATCAGGGCGAGGCCTTCATCCGTGGAAAGACCATATTCGCCAAGAAAACTCTCGGTCAGCGTGGGTCCGGAAGCACTGCGCACTTCCCGGACAACCTGGATCGCCCGTTCCTGAATACGCTTGCGCATATGTTCGTCCGGTCCGAAATTCGATATCAGATAGTCCAGAATTTCGGCTTCGTCGGTGCG
>JAGPVK010000229.1 GCA_018067055.1 Sphingomonadales bacterium
TTGAGTTGGCAAAGCGGGCCGCGAAAGAAGTTGCTCTGGCGCTGGTGCGGTTCGACATTGGCGGCAATATCGGCATCGATTTTCCGACGCTGCAGGCCAAGGCGGAACGCGCTGCCGTCACCGCGATTTTTGACGACCATATGACCGGCAATTGCGAACGCACCGCGATCAACGGTTTCGGGTTCATGCAGGTCGTCAGCCGCAAGCTCCGGCCATCCCTGCTGGAAATCATGCAGACCAGTCGCGCGACCAATGCGGCGTTGAAACTGCTCCGGCAGGCGGAGCGGGATCAAGGCACCGGTGCCATGCGTCTGCTCGTGCATCCGGCGGTGGCGAACCAGCTGACCTCGCCGTGGCTTGAAGAACTGGCAAAGCGGACCGGACGGACAGTATCGGTTGAACCGCAGGGTGCGATTTCGATCGATGGCGGCTCGACAGGATAATAGTTGCGGCTGGTGAGAGAAGAGCAGCACTTGCATTTCTGCTGCTCAATCGTCAAAGCCAGCGGATGACTGATATCATTCTCTTTGACTATTGGCGCAGCTCGGCGAGCTACCGGGTGCGCATCGCGCTCAACCTCAAGGGTGTCGCCTATACAGCGATCAACACCAGTCTGCTCGACGGTGACCAGAAGGCACCGGCCTATGTGGCGCGCAATCCGCAGGGCCTTGTGCCGATGCTCTCGATCGACGGGCATGACCTGACCCAGTCGCTGGCGATCATTGACTATCTCGATGCGAATTATGCAGACCCGCCGATGGTGTCGCGCGATCCGCTCGAACGAGCGACGACGCTGGCCCAGGCGATGATCATCGCAGCGGATATTCACCCGGTGAATAATCTGCGGATATTGAAATATCTCAAGGATGAACTGGGGCAATCACAGGACGCCATCGACGGCTGGTATCGCCACTGGATCGCAGAAGGCTTTGCAGCGCTGGAGACCATGGCTCCCGACAGCGGATTGTTCGGCGGTGACCAACCCAATCTTGCCGACGTCTGTCTGGTCCCGCAAATGGCCAATGCCCGACGGTTCGAGACGGACTTGAGCGGCTTTCCCAAACTCGTTCGGATAGATGCGGCGTGCAATGCCTTGGAGGCGTTCCAAAAAGCAGCGCCGGAAGCGGTAAAGCCGGCAGAATGAAAAAACGGATTTTAGCGCTGCCGTTGCTGGCACCATTTTGCCTGGCGGCTGTTCCTGCCTGGGCGCAGGATCAACCCAGCAATGATGAAAACCAGATTGTCATCGCCTGTATGCGTTTGCCAGAGATTATTGTTACCGGATTGCCCGTCTCGCTGGGTGACAAGGCTTATAGCGCAACCGACATATCGCTCGATCCGGTGCAACCGGTCGAAAATGCGTTGCGCGATGTCCCCGGTCTTCAGCAATTTCGCAGATCGGACGCACGTTCGGCCAATCCGACCAGTCAGGGGGTTACGCTGCGCGGCCTCGGCGGCAATGCATCCTCTCGCGCCTTGCTGATACTGGATGGCGTGCCACAAGCGGATCCGTTCGGCGGCTGGGTGGCCTGGCCAGGCTATGATGTGCTGGCGCTGAGCAGCGCCAGAATCACGCGCGGCGGCGGCAGCGGCGCAGAGGGGCAGGGCGCAATTTCTGGCACCATCGAACTGTTCAGCGACAATGTCGGTGACAGAATCGAACTGGGGGCTGCTTATGGCAGTCGCAACAGCGTCGATGCCGATTTGTTGTTCGGCCGTGAACTGGGGCAGGGCCAGCTGACCATCTCCGCCAATTACGCGCGCGGCGACGGCTTCATTCCGATCATCGAGGGCCAGCGCGGTTCGGTCGACCGTCCGGCGGAATATGAGCAGGCCGGGCTGGCCGTGCGCTTTGTTGCGCCGCTGTCCGACGAAATCGAGTTGCAGAGCAATGTCCGCGCCTTCACCGACGATCGCGAGCGCGGTTTTGCCTTTAGCGAAAATCACAATGATGGTGCGGATGCCAGTATCCGGCTGGTTGACCGCAGCTCCGACTGGCAATGGTCCGCTCTTGGCTATGTCCAGATCCGCAATTTTGATGTCAGCTTTGGCGGTGTCGCCGATGATCGAAATTCGGTCAGCCGGGTGTTCGAGCAATATAATGTACCCTCCACCGGTCTCGGTGCGCGCTTTGAGGTGCGGCCTCCGGTCGGCGATGCCATCGAACTGCGCATCGGCGGCGACTGGCGGCGGACCGAGGGTGAAACCAACGAGAATTTCTTCTTTGCCGACAATGACACCCCGCGCCGCAGCCGCCGGGCAGGGGGAACCACTGCCACCTATGGCGGCTTTGTCGAGGCCAGTGTACAGGCGAGTGACGCGCTGGTCCTGACCGGCGGCGGACGCCTGGACCTCTGGTCGATCGACAACGGCTTTCGCCGCGAGATCGAGCTGATCAATCCGTTTCCCGGTGCGGTCAGGAGCGATGAAAAATTCACCAATCGTAGCGGCAGCGAATTTACCGGTCGCGGCGGCTTTGCTTTTGATGCGAACGATGCGCTGACCTTGCGCGGTGCAGCCTATCTCGGCTGGCGCTTGCCAACGCTCAACGAACTGTTCCGGCCGTTCCGCGTCGGCGACGATGCCACCGCTGCCAATGAACTGCTGGAACCGGAGCGGGTCAAAGGCGCCGAGCTCGGGCTTGACTGGAACAGTGCCGGTGTAACCTTGGGCGTGACCGCCTTCTACAATCAGCTCGACAATGCGATCGCAAACGTGACCTTGGCGACTGGTCCCGGCGTCTTTCCGGGGGTCGGATTTGTCGCCGCGGGTGCCTCTTACAGCCAGCGCCAGAATCTGGATGCGATCCGGTCCAAGGGCGTGGAAATTGATGCCCTGTTCGATCTCGGTGAGCTGGCCGAGGGCCTGACTTTCCGTGCCGGCTATTCCTTTGTCGATGCGACGGTCAAGGGTTCGGGCGATGCCGCTCCGATCGACGGTTTGCGACCGGCTCAGGTTCCCCGGCACAATGCGTCGGGCACAATCCGCTGGGAAAAGGACAATGGCAGCGGCGCCAGCCTGTCGGCGCGCTATATCGGTCAGCAGTATGAGGATGATGTCAATATCCTCAGCCTCGCCGACGCTTTCACCATCGATGGCCGGATGGCGCTCGCCATTAATGATCGGCTGCTGGTCGAAACACGGGTTGAAAATCTGCTGGACGCACGGGTAGAGGCTGCGGTTAGTAGCAACGGAATTATAGAACGCGCCTTCCCCCGGACATTTTGGGTTGGACTTCGCGCCCGAATTGAATAAATATTGCGTATGAACTTTCTTCTAGATGATTTTTTGCCCTATCAGCTGTCAACGTCGTCCAACGCCGTCAGCGACCTTATCGCGAGCGAGTATAAGAGCCGCTTCGGTCTCAAGATACCGGAATGGCGAGTCATGGCCGTACTCGGTACGCGCGGTGCCTCGACGCAGCGGCATCTGGTGGAAGCGACATTGATGGACAAGGTGACTGTCAATCGGGCGGTGAAAAATCTGGTCGATCGCGCGCTGCTGGATCGCAGTCCGAATAGCGCCGATGGCCGATCCCATCATCTGCTGCTGAGCAGTACGGGTCGCGATCTCTATGGCCAGATCCTGCCAGCCGCGCAGGCGATGGACAAGAAAATCATGGCGGTGCTCAGCGCGGAAGAGAAAGCCGAACTGGCGGCGATGCTGGCGAAGATAAAAAAATCGGCGGACACCATCGCCAGGGCATGAGAAAGAGCGGCAGTCGCCTGCCGCTCTCATGATGTTTCAGATTTGCTTTCCGCTACAACATTGCATCGGAGATCGAGCAGGCCGCAGGGCCGAGGATCACGATGAACAGGGTTGGCAGGATGAACAGGATCAGCGGTATCGTCATGATGGCCGGCAGACGCGCGGCCTTTTCTTCTGCCCGCATCATCCGGTCGTTGCGAAATTCTGCGGACAGAACGCGTAGCGAAGAGGCCAGCGGCGTACCATATTTCTCGGTCTGGATCATCGTCGTCACCACGCCTTTGACATGGTCGAGCGCCACACGATAGGCGAGATTTTCAAACGCCTGCCGCCGCTCGGTCAGAAAGCCCAGCTCGATAGATGTCAGCGAAAATTCATCCGCCAGTTCCGGATAGGCACTGCCGAGTTCCTTGGAGACCCGGGCAAAGGCGGTATCGACCGTCAGTCCGGCCTCCGCACAGATAACCAGCAGATCGATCGCGTCGGGCAGACCCTTGCGGATCAGGTCGGTACGCTTGGAAATCAGATTGTTGACGTAAATATCGGCCCCTTTATATCCCAGGATCGCTGAACCGGCAAAGACACCGAAACGCTTGAGATCGGACCAGTCGCCGAGATAGTTGAAGCCGTAAATGGCTAGCGCCGCGCCGCCGCCCAGCACGATCGGCAAAACGAGTCGGCTGAAGATGATCAGAAAGGCCAGGTCCTTTGAACGGATGCCGGCCTGTGCCAGCTTCTGCTGCGCTTCCTTGACCTGGGTGTCCTGCAGCACTTGCATCGACGAGAGCAGGTTGCGCATCCGGTCGGTGGTATCGTTCTGCTGGACCAGCTTTGCCCGTTTCTTGGTGGTCGAGGCCATGATACCGGCCTTTAACTGCTCGCGGCGCTGGGTGAGGGCCTTGACCCGTTTCGCCATGGGATCGCGAACCGTCACGGCGGCATAAATGGCGAAAAATACCGCGATAGCCGCCACAGCGGCCAATATGGTCGCCACCCAGAGGACATCCACGCCCATCAATGTTGGTCCACCGCCCGTTGTCATGTGCCTTGCACCCTCATCCTAAATTTCGAAATTGACCATTTTGGCCATGATGAATACGCCGATGCTCATCCAGCACAGGCCACCCAGGCCGGCGATGATCAGCCGCTCTTCATAGAAAAATCCCGCCAGATAGTTGGGGTTGACGCTATAAACCAATCCGAACACGATGAACGGCAATGATCCCACGATATAGGCGGAAGCCTTGGATTCAGAGGACATGGCCTTGATCTTGAGTTTCATCTGGCCACGCTTGCGCAGCACGTCGGCAAGGTTGGACAGCGTTTCGGCAAGATTACCACCGGTTTCACGCTGAATAGCCAGGGTGATGCAGAAGAACTTGAATTCCGGGGTTTCCATGCGCTTTGCGCTTTCCTGCAGCGCATCTTCCATGGTCTGGCCGATCTTGATCCGGTCCACCACCTTCTGGAATTCCTCGCCAACGGGGCCGCCAATTTCCTTGGCCACCACGCCGATGGTTTCGGTAACCGGCAGACCGGAGCGCAGGCCGCGAACAAGCAGTTCGATGGCATCGGGAAAGGATGCGGTAAACTTGGCAACCCGGCGGTTGATCAGGAAGCCGACGGCGAAATGCGGCAGTCCGGCACCGACCAGAAGCCCGACAAACAGGCATAGCAGAAGCGGAGCGCCTTTGAGCAGCAGCAAGCCGGCGATAACCACAAACAGGCCACCAGCCGCATAGAAAAAATAGGAAAGCGGCCAGCGTTTGCCGGTTTTCTCCAGACGGATCGCCAATATTTCCAGCTTGGTCATATTCTCGCCCTTGGGACGAGTGGTTTTGCGCCGGGCCGACAGCGCTTTTTTCATCTGCGCTTCGACCCGCACATTGGCGCTGTCGGAATGGCGATATTTGAGCTTGGTCAGCTGCCGCGCCATGGACTTGGATTGCGACGGGCCCGAAAATGCAAAGATGAGCATCAGCAGAAACGCCAGAACGCCTGCTCCCAGTATTGCAATTTGCATCGTACCCATAATCTATTTCCTTTAAAGCTGAAGAATATCTGTGCCTGCTTCAGACTTTAGGGGCTTCCTCTTTGGTTTTTTTCGACGGCAAAAATGACTTGAAATCGCCAAATTTTTCCATCAGGGATTTCTTGTCTGGGGATGTGCTTGAATCTTCTCCACCGCTCACGGACCCGAGCACCAGGTTGGTCAGCTCGATGATTTTCGCCGAGGCTTTGCTGGACTTGCCAGCCTCCACCATTGCCTGACCCAATTTCGCAGCCTGTGATGCAGTCTTTGGATCATGGGGAATCATGATGTCGATCTTGCGTTCGATCGAGCTTTCGAAGTCCTGACGCCCAATTTCGAGATTGGCGGTTTGCACCTTGTTGGCAACGACGAAGACCTTGCTCTGCGCTGCATGAGATTTCAGCCAGGACAGCAAGCGAATGCAGTCCCGTGCGGAAGCCAGCGTCAGTTCGGTCACGATGACGGTTGCATTCACATCGCCGAGCAGATGCGGATAGTTGATCAGCATGTCGCGCGGCAAATCGATTACCGTACAATCGAAGGCGGCGCGGAATTCTTCCTGCAACTGGAAGAAAGCGGTGCCATCGGTCATGATCGGCGAATTGATTGGCGCTTCTGCAGAGAGCAGCGACAGCTTGTCATTGGCCTTGATCATCGCGCGTTCGATGAACAGGCCATCGATCCGGCTCGGATTGTCGATCGCATCGGTAAGACCGCGACCAGGCTCCAGATCCAGCGACAGGGCGCCGGTGCCGAAATGGACGTCCAGATCCAGCAATGCGGTCAGACGTTCCCGGTCATGGCTGAGCAGCCAGGCAAGCGAAGTGGCGATGGTCGAGGCTCCGACGCCGCCGCGGGTGCCGATCACGGCAGTTGAAATATGCTGTTTTTCGGCCTGCTGCTCATCATGTTTCGGAGCGTTCAGGACCGCTTGTGCCTGGGCCAGTACGTCGCGCAACTGGTCCGGGCTGAACGGCTTCAGCAGATAATCCTGCAGGCCGCTGACGATCAAATCGCGATAGAGGCGGACGTCGTTGACCTGACCCATGGCAACCACGACGGTGCCCGGTTCGCAGACCTCGGCCAGCGAGTTGATGTCGTTCAACGGGTCGCCGGATTCCGACAGGTCTACCAGCAAAATATTGGGACTGGCAGAAACCGAAAGGGTCTGAACGGCATTGCGCAGTCCACCCTTGTGACATTTGTCGACCGACCAGCCCATTTCTTCAGCCACCGGACGCAGCATCTCCAGCGTGTCGTCGTCGCACACAAATGCGGCGAACGGTTCACGGCCACCGACCGAGCCGGCTTTCCAGGGAGCGTTCATTATTGTCCTCCAACTTTCTTGTCACGATAGGCGCGAATGGCTTTGGAAGCATGCGTCTGATCTTCACCATCAGCGGATTCGCCACGGACAAGATCTTCGGGATTGGCAATCATCGCAGCAAGCGTGCTGTTCGTTCCGCAGCCATAGTTGGCGCTGGTCCGTGCCTGAAAATCGGTGTGGCTGCGGTGGCTGTAATCGGGGCAGCCCGGTACTGAAGCCGAGCTGCGCGTCACGACAACCCGCATCAGGCCGGGAGAGATATTGCCTTCGGTAACCGGCGCCGTTTCGCTGATCAGCAGGCCGTAGCTGGCAACAATATTTTCGACGGCCGCTTTCGCTCCGGCACTCGCGGAATAGCTCGGGTCATCGATCGAAACACGGTCACCATAGCCAAGCTCGAGCGCGTCGAACCAGCCGGACAGGCGGTTTTGTTCTGATGCGGACAGTCCGCCATTGCCAGCGCTCAGATCCATTACGAAATTCGACTTGGTAACGACCGGCTGGCGTTCGCTATAGACGCTGCGGTTGGCGGTGGTGCTGCCACAAGCGGTAACCGAGAGCCCGAGGGCGGTGATAAGTGCCATTGAAACGATGCGCATGATCTGTTCTCCTGATCCAGCTTATTTGTCGAAACTGAAACCGGGAGCGGCGCTGCCGGATTTCTTGGATTTTTTGGCCGATTTGGCGGGAGCTGGGGTTTCCAGGCTACCAAAACTCTGGGTTTCCGGTGTTGCCGGAGCCATGGTCGGTTTGGGGCGATCGCCACCGGAACCGCTATGGTTGCGATTCAT
>JAGPVK010000232.1 GCA_018067055.1 Sphingomonadales bacterium
ATCCGGATGCGCGATGTCGCGGATATCAATGTCGGACCGGACAAGGCCTTTGGCGCGACCTACCAGAATGGCAATCCGGCGATCGGCATGCAGGTGATCCGCGAACCGGGCAGCAACACGCTGGATGCGATCAACGCCGTGCTGGCCGAGGTCAAGACATTCAACGAAAACGAGCTGCGCAGCGTTGGCGCAAGAATCGAAAAAAGCTTTGACCCGTCGGTGTTCATCAAGCGCGCGCTGTCTTTCCTGGGGGGCAATTTGCTGCTCGGAACGCTGCTCGCCGTCGGCCTGCTCTGGCTATTCGTAAGGCGCGCGCGGGCAACCGTTCTGATTGCCGCGACAGTTCCCATCTGCCTGCTCGTCACGCTAGCGGTTCTGGGCATGGCGGGTCGCACGATCAACGTTATTTCGCTGGCCGGCCTCGCCTTTGCCACCGGCATGGTGCTCGACGCGGCGATCGTCGTGATGGAAAATTTTGTCCGTATCCGCAAACAGGGCTCGGCCCCCGGCCCGGCTGCGCTGGAAGCGGTTTCGCAGGTCTGGCCGGCCTTGTTCGCATCGACCGCAACGACCGTGGCGATCTTCATCCCGATCATGTTCATCGAGGATGTCGAAGGACAATTGTTCGCCGATCTGGCCCTGACCATTGCGATTTCGGTGATCGCCAGCCTGATCGTCGCGGTTACCGTTTTGCCGGCGGCCGCGCGGCGCTTCGCCGGCGATCTCGACATGGATGACAATGAACGCCGCTGGGATGGCTATGCGGACCGGATTTTCGGCCTGATCGACAGCGATCGCAAACGACGGATCTGGATCCCGTCACTAATCCTCGCACCGATTGTCATTTCCTATTTTCTCTGGCCGCAGACCGACTATCTGCCGGACGTCAAACGCGACGCCGTCGATGCCTGGGTCGGGTTGCCGTCTGGCCAGACACTGGAAGCGGCGCGCACCGAAATCGCCGAAAAGGTTGTCCAGCGGCTGGACCCTTATCTGAAGGGCGAGAAGCAGCCCGAGCTGCTCAACTATTATCTGTTCGTCAATCCGTGGGGCTTGAACACCGGCATCAGGATCAAGGACCAGTCGCGGATCGAAGAGATGACCGGCATCGTCAACAACGAGATTCTCGCGGGATTCCCTGATGTCCAGGCCTTTGCCCAGCAAGGCAGCCTGTTTGGCAATTTTGGCGGCAATGGCAATATTGAACTCTATCTCCAGGCGGAAGATGACGAAGCGCTCCGGCAAGCGGCGCTGGTCGCGACCGACTCGATCAACGCCGCCATCCCCGGCGCCATGGTCCGGCCCAATCCCGATCCGAATGTCGTCGTTCCCGAGCTGCGGCTGACCCCGAATGACCGGCGGATCGCCGAGCTGGGCATGACCCGCGAGCAGGTCGGGCGCGCGGTGCGGGCGATGGGTGACGGGCTCTATCTCGGCGAATATGTGTCGGATGGCGAGCGGATGCGCGTGATCATGCGCGGCCTGGAAGCCGCCGATCCGGAAGCAATCGAGAGCGCCCCGATCGTCACTCCCAATGGCGGCGCCGTGCCGCTGGGCGAAGTTGCAACCTTGTTGCGCGGGGTCGGTCCGACCCAGATCGCGCATGTCGATGGCCGCAAGACCCTGACCATCAATGTCTCGCCACCACCGGGCATGGCGCTCGGCGATGCGCTGGAGAAGATCGAGGCTTCGGCCGAGGGACCGATCCGCAATGCCCTGCCTGCTGGCGGCACGCTGCGCTATGGTGGCGATGCCGATGCCCTGTTGCAGGCAATTTCCTCGCTGAGCAGCAATTTCATTCTGGCCGGCGCCCTGCTGTTTGTGATCATGGCCTCGGTATTCCGGTCCGCCTGGGATTCCGCTCTGGTGATCATTGCCCTGCCGCTGGCCACCGTCGGCGGCGTGATCGGCATCCAGATTCTGAATCTGTTCAAACCGACGCCGCTCGATCTGCTGGGCATGATCGGATTTGTCATTCTGCTCGGGATCGTGGTCAATAACGCGATCCTGCTGATGGCCCAGGCCCGCGACAGCGAGGCCGAGGGCATGACCCGCTCGCAAGCGGCACAGGCGGCGCTGCGGCTGCGCCTGCGGCCGATCCTGATGACCACCGGAACATCGGTGATGGGCATGCTGCCGCTGGCACTGGTGCCCGGACCGGGCAGCGCCATTTATCGCGGCCTGGCCGTGATCATCGTCGGCGGGGTGCTTGTTTCCACCATTTTCACTCTCGTCCTGCTGCCGGCGCTGATCCAGCTCGGCGGCGCCAGAAAAGACCGACCAACCGAACAGGGGTTGCCGACGCAATATTCCGGCGCACCCGTATTGGAGCCTGCTGAATGACCTTTGCCCTGCCCAATTTTGTCAGAGAAAATGCCCGCTGGTTTGCCATTGCTGGCGCTGTGCTGCTCGCGGCGCTGGCCTATATTCTGTTCTTTGCATCAAGCCCGGCAGACGGGCAGCAGGAAGGCGCAGGCCAGGGCGGGCCGCCGCCGGCGATTGTAACGCTGGCCAGGATCGAAAAGACCGCGCTGACGCCCAATTTCACCGCTCCCGGCGATATTGTTGCCGATCGCGATTCGATCGTCGCGTCGGAAGTGGCCGGGCGGATTCAATCCACGCTCAACATCGGGGCCCGCGTCGGTCAGGGCACGGTGATCGCGGTAATCGACAGTCGCAGCGCGCGGCTGGCCCGCGACCAGGCGGCGGCGGAAGTCCGGCGGCTGCAGGCCGACCTGACCTATCAGAGCCGGCTGGTCGGGCGGTTGCAGCAATTGCTCAAGGAAGAAGCCGAGTCCGAAGCCTCCCTGGATGAAGCCATTTCGTCCCGCGACCAGACCCGGGCGCGACTGGCCGCTGCCCGCGTGGCCCTCGAAACAGCCAATTTTGATCTGTCCCGCACCCGCATCCGCAGTCCTTTTGACGGGCAGCTGGTCGAACGCAAAATCGAGGTCGGCGAATATGCAACGCCGGGCCGTGAAATTGCCCGGATCATCGGCCGCACCGGATCGGAAGCCCGGGTCCGTATCCCGATCGTCGCTGCCGGATCGCTGGCCGAAGGTCAGGAGATCACGATCCTGGCCAATGGCGAATCCCGGACATCGCGCATCCGTTCGGTCATCGAAACCGGCGACGAGGTCAGCCGGACCCTGGAGGTGCGCGCACCGATGGGCACCCATAATCTGAAAATGGGCAGCGCGATCTCGATCACCGTACCCACCGGCATCGAGCGCCAGGTGCTGACGGCACCGCGCGATGCGCTGGTGCTGCGCGACAGCGGCATATTTGTCTATGTCGTCAACCGCAAGGACAAGACCGCCAAACGGGTCGACGTCCAGGTCGGGGAGCCGGACGGCGACCGGGTGGCCATTTCCGGCAAAATTGCCGCCGGCGATCTGATCGTGGTCCGCGGTGGCGAGCGGCTGCGCGACGGACAGCCGGTGACCTGGGATGACAAGGACAAGGAAAATGCCGCCGTCCTGTCGAAAAAGTCGGCGGGATAGGATCGCATGAAACGCCAGCTCGCATCCGCCACCCTGCTATTGTTGCTGTCGGCCTGCGCCATTCGCGGCGGCCCCGAACTGGACCGGACGCTGATTCCCGCTGCGCCAGACAATTGGTCAGCACGGCCCGACATAGCGACCGTCAACGACGGCAACGCGGACACTGCTCCAATTTATCCGGACGGCTGGATCCGCTCCTTCTCCGACGATGTGCTCGAACAGGCGGTGCGCGAGGCCTTTGCCCATAATCGCAATCTGCAGTCGGTGCTGGCGCAGCTGCGCGCTGCCCGTGCGGCGATGCGGGTGTCGCGCGCCGGTCTGTTTCCGCAGGTCGATATTTCGGCCGGGATCACCGACGCCGAGAATGCGGCAACCGTTTATGACGGCGCACTGGCAGCAAGCTGGGAAGTGGATATCTGGGGCCGCAACCTGGCGCTGGCCGGGGCGGGTAATGCCGATGCGCGCGCCGCTGCAGCCGATTTTGCCGCAGCCAGACAGGCGCTCGCCGCAAGCGTCGCCCGGGCCTGGTATGACCGCAGCGCGGCAGCCCTCACCTTTGATCTTGCCAAGCGCGATCTGGAACGACGCCAGGACACACTGCGGATCACCAACGCCCGGTTCCGCGCCGGTCTTGCCTCCCGGCTCGATGTCCGGCTGGCGCAGGTCGCGGTGTCGAACAGCGAGGACCGGCTGGAAGCGGCGATCCGCGCGTCGGCCAATGCAGCGCGCGCACTCGAGGTTCTCACCGGTCGCTATCCTGCCGGACAGGCCGCCGGCGCAACCGACCTGATCACACCGGCAACGCTTCCTGCGATCAGCGCACCGGTCTCGGTGCTCGCCAACCGTCCCGATCTGATTGCGGCGGAAGCGCGGGTAGAAGCCGCTGGCCTGCGCGCCACCGATGCCCGCCACGCGATGTTGCCACGATTGAATCTGCGCTTTGACGCCAATAGTTCATCCGGCAATTTCGGCGACATTTTCGATCCCGGCACCTATATCAATGCGATCACCGGCGGGCTGTTGCAGCCGTTGTTCCGGGGTGGCGCGCTGCTCGCCGAAGCCGACCGGCAAGGCGAACAGGCGCGTTCGGCCCTGTTCGATTATGCCCAGGTGACGCTTACCGCTTATCAGGAAGTCGAGAACCGGCTCGACGCTGAAGCGACGCTGGCCCGGCAAGTCGACGCCACCGCGACCGCCGCCGAAGAGGCGCGGGCCGCGGTGATCCTGACCCGCAGCCGCTATATCAACGGCCGTTCGACGATATTCGACCTGATCAACTCGCAAACCACGGCGATCGCCGCCGAGACTCGCGCGATCGAGACCCGGCGGGCGCGGATTGAAAACCGGATCAACCTGCACCTGGCGCTGGGCAACGAACCGCTCAGCGCCTAGGCGTCGCCGTCAGAATTTATATCCGACTTCGACGCCAAAGCGGCGCAGGCCACCGGGTGAAATGAACGACCCGCCAAATTCGACCGCGGTAATCACCTCGTTGAGATAATGTTTGTCGAGCAGATTGTCGGCAAAGGCGGTGACATTCCAGTTATCCCCTTCCAGTCCGAACCGCAGATCCAGCACGCCATAGGCATCGCGCTGGGTAACCGACGTATCGTTATCCCCGACAAAGGCCGGCAGCATCAGTGCTGATCCGGGCAGCAGGCCGCTGAACAGGGTCGGGCCGGTGTCTTCCTGCACGCTGTGGAACCAGGTCGGGCCGGTAATGCGATAATCTGCGCGCATCACCAGGTCGAAGCTGCTGGCAATCGGGGCCACGATCTGGGTGCCGAGATTGATCGTATAGTCTGCGGTATGGGGCGACTTGTTGCCAACCGTGTACGGACGAGAGGCGTTGGCCTTGATCTCGCTTTCGGTGACATTGACCGAGCCGAAGATATCCCAGCCCTCGACAATCTCTGCATTGGCGTTGAATTCGATCCCGTAAATATCGACTCTGTCGATATTCGAAACCACCCGAAGCAGACCAAAGGCACCGACAAAAAATTCGAAGAACTGCATGTCATCGACTTTGGTATAATAGCCGGCCAGATCGAAGGTGATCGCGTTATTGGCCGCCGACCCCTTGAAGCCTGCTTCGAAAGCGCTCGATGTTTCCTTGCGGTAGATATCGTTGATCAGGACGTTGGTGCCGAGGAACTGGTTGAAATTCTGATCGACAATGGCGGCGGAGCCCTGATTGTTGAAGCCGCCTGATTTGAAGCCGATACCCCAGTTGGCGTAAAAGTTCAGATTGTCGGTCAGACCATAGCGAAGCGAGAGTTTTGGCTGGAGCTGCCTGAATGTCTGCTGCTGGTCCGGAATCGCACCGAACGCCTGCCCCGGATTGATCGGACCGCCAGTGATCGGATCAATTGCCACAGGCACGCGGCTGGATACCTGACGTTCTTCAATATCATAACGCAGCGCCAGTCCGACGTCGAAATTGTCGCCGATTTCATAGTCTAGCGAACCGAAAGCGGCGTAGACATTGGTATTGAAATTATCCGCAAACAGCTGCGAAGTCGGATTGCTGCTATTGGCATCATTGTACAATTGGCGAGTGACGCCCTGTCCGAGATCGGCACCAAGGCTGACTCCGACATCGCGGTCGATGTTCAGATAATAGCCACCAATCTGCCAGTCCAAAGGCCCGTCGCCATTGGATGCCAGCCGGATTTCGGCACTGATATCGGTCTGTTTGCGAATTTGATATTGGGTTCCGTCACAGGTGGTCGGGCTATAGGCGCCAAGGGTTGAACCATTGACCGGGTCAAAAATGAACGGGATCGGATTATTGCCGATGAAGGTCGGCGCGTTGAGCGGATAGCCGGTCAGTTGCGCCGTGGTGGTGAAACAGCTGTTCGACGCCGCTACCGACGCCGGCGTTGCACCGGGGAAAGTATAGCGCGCGAAATCCGCCGAGGTACCGTCTGCCGTCAATGACTGATCCACATCGCTGTAAAGCGCCCAGGCGGTAAGCGTCATCGCGTCAAATTCATGGGTCAGCTTGACCGAGGTCTCGAACGTGGTCTGGTCGTTGGTGGGACGGATGTTCGAATAATAATCAAATTTATGCGTGTTCACATCTTCAAAAAAGGCCGGATCGACACCGGCAAAATTGGGGAGATGGAAGGACGTGTTGAAATTGATCGAGGCGCCGGAAAGATCGGCATAGCGCGCCTTCACATCGACTTCGGTCGCATCGCCCAGCTGGGCGACAAAGCGCCCGTCGACCGACCAGGTTTCCTGATCATCAACCACCTTGCGATTGCCGAGGAACCGGTTCCGGTAAAAGCCGTCACTGGTGTTGTAGGAGCCGGACAGCACCAGTCCGGCGCTTTCGCCAACCGGTACCGAGACATAGGCAGAGGCTTTGTAGGTATTATCCTCTGCGGCGCTGACCTTGATTCCGCCTTCCAATATGTCCCCGGGCTTGAGCGTCTGGATGACGATCGCTCCGGCCGCTGCATTGCGGCCATAGAGCGCGCCTTGCGGACCTTTCAATATTTCGATCTGGCGCAACGTGCCCTGATCCTGATTGAGCTGGGCGGTGTTGGTCTTGAGAATGCCGTCGACCACAAGAGCAACCGAACTTTCAGCATCGCGCGCGCCATTGATGCCGCGGATGTTGATCTGGGTATCACCCGCTTCGGCGGTGCCACTGACAATTGTCACACCAGCGGTCAGCTGGACAAATTCATCGGCTTGCTGGACACCGGTACGGTCGAGCATCTGTTCGGTAAACACGGTTACCGACGCCGGTACATCGGCCAGCAATTCGTTTTGCCGACGGGCGGTCACGATGATGACATTGGAATCCTCGCTTTCGCTTGCTTCCTGTTCGCCACCGACCTGAGCCAGCACTGGGTTGAAACCGACCAGCGCGGCGAATCCGGCTGAAAGTGAAAGAACTGTTTTGATGCGACGCATTTTTCTTCCTTCCCTGAATGGAATGATTTGCAGGTCTTTTGACCCGTCAAACAAATTTAGACGAGCACATTGGCTCCGCTCATATAGACATAGACTTCCTGAAATTTACCGGCCCGGACTCTCCAAAAATTGGTGTTGTTAAGCAATGTTATCCCGCCATCGGCGTCGGTCAGTTCGGCGGTGAAGCTGGCTGCAATCCGGCCATTGGCTTCATCGACGGTGCAGGTGAAATCGCGGTGGACGATGGTTTCGTAAGCACCGAAGAAATCTTCAAACATCCGCCGGATTTCCGCCTTGCCGCTGTGGCGGGTAAAGGCGGTCTGGACACAGAAGAGCGCGCCATCATGGAAACAGTCGAGCGCGCCGTCCATATTCTTCGCATCGACATTGCCGAAATAGGTTTTCGTCGCCAGTTCGATCAGTTCTGGGCGGGAAAGGCCGGATTCATATTGCATCAGGCATCCCCTTCTTTCAGCAGATTGTCACCGCTCATATAGACGAAAACATGCTGGAACAGCCGGTCCTTGCAGTAGAAGCGGTTGCAATTCTCATAGCGCAGCTGCTCGCCGCCATTGGGGGTGATCAGCACCGTGAACTGCGAACAGACGGCATTCGATTCCGGATCGGCGCTGTGGACAAAATTGCCGTGCCAGATCTGCTCGAAATCGGCGAACAGCTTTTCAAACATAGCGCTGATTGCGTCACGGCCCTTGTGAATGGTGTCGGAAGTGGCTTCGTGCAATATTGCATCGGGCGCAAAGCAGTTGAGCACCTGCGTAATGTTCTTGTTGTCGACGCCATCGAAATAGCGTTTGGTGACGATGTCGATATAGAAGGGATAGGGCAGCGCCACCTGTCCTGCCATGCCGGGGGTCCAGTCAGCCATCAATACCATCCCTTTCTGATGTCTGCATCTTTCGGTACTTCGGGAGCGGGGAACGCCTTCTTGCTGTGGGTCAGTCCCAGTTCGATCAATGTTTCGAGAAATTTATAGGCGACCTGTCCCGGATTGAGCACCGGTATCGGCAGATTGTCGGCGAGATACCGGGCCGACTGATGCATGGTCGTCGAACCGAGCACGATCACATCCGCACCATCTTCCTCGATCGCCAGCATCGCTTCGGCCTTGAGCTTGTCGAAGATCACTTCTTCCTTGCCGGCGAGCAATTCGGTGACATCGGGCCTTGTGTCGATCGACCGCAGCGACGCGACTCGGTCCCACCAGCCATATTCGTTCAGCGTCTTCTCGTAGAGCGGGAACCATTCCGGCCACATCGTCAACACGGTGAATTTCTTGCCCAGCATCATCGCCGCAGCAAAGGCTGCTTCGCCAGGACCGACCACCGGGATAGAGAGACGGGACCGCAGCGCACGCAAGCCGCTGTCGCTGACCGTGTCGATCAGCACCCCGGCATAGCCCTCTTCTTCGGCCTTGATTCCGGCCTGGAAAACGGTCCAGTCCATCAACAACGTGTCATGATAGCTGTCGCCGAGAGCGGCGCCCCAGGGAACAGCGACAAATTCGGGCCGGAAACCGGATCGGACAAAATCGGCGGGCAATTGCTCCGCGCGGGCGGCCACACCATCTGCATCCATCGGGATGGGGACGATGACCTTGATCCGCTTCATAGCAATTTCGGTTTAGCCATAGTGATGCAGAAACTCCCTGATTCCGCTATATTGTATACAATTGGCTTCCGTCAAGCGGAAACTGCCGATGGGCGGAAGACTTGCTCAACACGGTTTATTCGGCCAATAGCCTTTGCATGAGCCGCGCTTCCGACACCGCCTATGAAAAGATTCGCCGCTTCATCCTTCATGGTGAGGCCCATCCGGGTATGCAATTGACCGAGGAACGACTGTGCGAAATCTCCGGCGTGTCGCGCACCCCGGTCCGCGATGCGGTCCAGCGGCTGGAAAACGAGATGCTGCTGGTGCGCAGCGCCTCCAAGCGGCTGTCGGTCGCGGACTGGTCGGATGACGAAATAGACGAAATGTTTGCGCTGCGGGCGATGCTGGAATGCCATGGCGCCGAGCGAGCGGCGCAGCGCATGGATAGCGGTGGCCTCGAGCGGCTGCGCGCGGTGAATGACCTGCTCACCCGAGCGGTGCAACGAGCCAGACCGGATATCACCACCTTTCTCGACGCCAACCGGCAGTTTCACGATCTGATTCTCGAATATGCGCAATCACCGAGACTGAGCAAATTGCTGCCGGCGCTGGTCGAGCAGCCGGTGGTTCGGCGGACTGCCAATCAATATTCCCGGGATGATCTGATTCAGTCGGCCAAGGATCATGACGAACTGATCGCCGCCTTTGCCGCTGGGGATCAGGATTGGGCCGGCGCGGTGATGACCAGCCATATCCGGCGCGCATTCCACAGTTTCCATTTCGCCACGCGGAGCGCTGACACCGAGGGATGATCAGATAATGCCGCGCTCTTCGAGATCGGCCATTGTCGCACTGTCCATGCCCAGCAACTCGCCGTAGATGGCTTCGTTATGCGCCCCGAGTTCCGGTCCGACGCTGTCGATATGGCCCGGGGATTTGGAAAGCTTGGGCGCGACATTCTGCATCACGAAATTTTCATGCTGCGGGTGATCGACCTTGACCAGCGCTTCCCGCGCCTGGAAGTGCGGATCCGCGAGCATTTCCGGAGCCCGATAGACATTGCCCGCGGGCACGCCATGTTCCTCGCACATGTCGAGCAAGTCCTGGCTGGCGATCGTCCTGGTCCATGCCATGATCAAATCGTCGAGTTCGGCCTGATTTTCACCGCGCGCGACGTGCGTCGCATAGCGCGGGTCTTCGCCGAGTTCCGGCCGTCCCATCATCGCCGACATCCGCTTCCACACGCTATCCTGATTGCCGCCGATCAGGACGCTGCCGTCGCTGGTCGGGTAGACGTTGGAGGGCGCGATTTTCGGCAGGATCGAACCGGTGCGTTCGCGGATATGGCCGGCGACCGTATATTCGGCCACGGTCGATTCCATATTGGCGAGCACCGCTTCGTAGATCGCCGAATCGACCACCTGACCCTCGCCGGTCTTGTGGCGATATTCCAGCGCCATCAGCGCACCGAGACAGGCATAGGTCGCGGCCAGCGAATCGCCGATCGAAAGCCCGGCTCGGCTGGGCGGACGGTCAGGTTCGCCCATGATATAACGCATGCCGCCCATCGCCTCGCCAATGCTGCCATAGCCGGCGCGGTGCGAATAGGGACCGGTCTGGCCATAGCCTGACACCCGAATCATGATCAGCCCCTTGTTGATGGCGCTGAGCGTTTCGTAATCCAGTCCCCATTTTTCCATCGTGCCGGAGCGGAAATTCTCGAGCAGAAAGTCGGCCTTTTCGACCAGTTTCTTGACGATCGCCTGCCCCTCTTTTTCTCGCAAATTCAGGGTTATCGACTTTTTGTTGCGCCCGACAACGGAAAACCAGAGCGGGATTCCCTGACCCCAGCTGCGCATCGCATCGCCAACCACGGGCGGCTCGATCTTGATCACTTCAGCGCCATGGTCACCCATCAGCTGGCCGCAGAACGGCCCCGCTATCAGCTGACCCATTTCGATCAGCCGCAATCCTGTCAACGCCCCTTGCGTCATGAAAAATACTCCCGCATCATGCTTTCTCCTATACAAAGCGCAAACAGGATTGTATACAATTTATATGAGCACAGATACTCGCACTGCCGTGACAATATTGGAAGTCGGTCCACGGGACGGGCTGCAGAATGAAGCAGAGATCATTTCAACAGCGGACAAGCTGGGCCTGATCACCCGGATGCTCGATGCTGGAGTCAAGCGCATCGAGGTGGCCAGCTTTGTCCATCCCGGCCGCGTGCCACAAATGGCCGATGCCGAGGCGGTGATCGCCGGCCTGCCCGACCGCGACGATATTTCCTATATCGGACTATGCCTGAACAAGCGCGGCGTGCTGCGCGGACTGGCAACGCGCGAAGGCAACAAGCGCGGTATTGACGAAGCCGGCTGCGTGGTCGTGGCCAGCGATACGTTCGGCCAGAAAAACCAGGGCCAGACGATAAAAGAGGGTATCCGCGAAAATCGCGAGATGATCCGCTTTGCCAAGGCCGAGGGACTGAGGGCGCAGGTCACCATCTCGGCGGCCTTTGGCTGCCCGTTCGAAGGCGCAGTGGATCCCGAAACCGTAATGCATATCGCCGAAGAAATGGCCGCCGAAGACCCGATGGAAATCGCGCTGGCCGACACCATCGGGGTTGGCGTGCCCGCCCAGGTCTCCGACCTGTTCGGACGGCTGAGAGAATTGCTCCCCGACCATATCACCATGCGCGCCCATTTTCATGACACCCGCAACACTGGCATTGCCAATGCCTGGGCCGCTGTTCAGGCTGGCGTCGAGACGCTCGACTCAAGCCTTGGTGGCCTCGGTGGCTGCCCGTTTGCGCCCAATGCAACCGGCAATATCGCCACCGAGGACCTGATCAATCTGCTCAGCCGCTCCGGCGTCGAGCACGGCCTCGATCTGCGCAAGGCGATCGCCACCAACCAGTGGTTTGAAGGCGTGATGGGCCGACCGCTGCCATCGCTGGTTGCCAGGGCCGAAGCCTGAATGACAGTTACACAACAGAAAGATTGAACTATGGGGTATCGTTTGGGTGTCGACGTCGGCGGAACATTTACCGATCTGCTGCTGATTGACGAAGCCACCGGCCAGACCTTCCGCGACAAGGTGCCATCGACCCCGAGCGATCCATCACAGGCAGTGATCAACGGTGCCCGCGGGCTTTGCGAGCGCCAGAATATTGCTCCGCAAGATATTGACCTGTTCCTGCACGGCACCACGGTGGCGACCAACGCGATGCTGGAAAAGAAGATCGCCAAGGTCGGGCTGATCGTCACCGAAGGCCACCGCCATCTGATGCAGATTGCCCGCAGTCTGGTTCCCGGCGGCCTCGCCGCCTGGATTATCTGGCCCAAGCCCGAACCGATGGCGGCGCTGCAGCGGACCATCGAGGCACCCGAGCGGATGGATGCCAAGGGGCAGACCGTTCGCGCGCTGGACGAAGCAGAAATGCGCAAGCGGCTGGAAAAATTGAAAGCGTCCGAAGAGGTGGAAGCGCTGACCATCTGCCTGATGAACAGCTATGTCGACGGCAGCCACGAAAAGGCGGTCGCCGCAATCTGCGCTGAAGTCTTTCCCGACATTCCGATTTCGATATCGTCCGACATCCTGCCCGAGATGCAGGAATATGAGCGGGCGCTGACCACGGTCGCCAATAGCGCCGTGCGCCCGGCCGTCGCGCGCTATGTCGGCAATCTGGAAAAAGAGCTGAAAGAATGGGGCACCAAGGCCAAGCTCAACCTGCTGCGCTCCGATGGCGGACTGATGTCGGCGGAGAAAAGCGCCGAGGCGCCGGTCAATCTGTTGATGTCCGGCCCCGCTGGCGGTGTCGCCGGTGCCGTCTGGGTAGCGAAAAGTGCCAATGTGAAAAACGTGCTGACCCTCGACATGGGCGGCACCTCGACCGACGTCGCGCTGATCGAGAACGGCTCGGCCCGGCTGCAGCGGGAAACCTCGGTCGGTGACCTCAATGTCCGGGCCTCGTCGATCGACGTCAAGACGGTCGGTGCCGGTGGCGGGTCGATCGCGTTCGTGCCCGAGCTGACCAAGGCCTTGCGGGTCGGTCCGGAAAGCGCGGGCGCCGTCCCCGGACCGGTCGCCTATGGCAAAGGCGGCGAACTGCCGACCGTGACCGATGCCAATGTCGTGCTCGGCTATCTGCCCGAATCCCTGCTCGGCGGCAGCTTCACGCTCGATCGCGAGGGTGCGCAGAAAGCCGTCCAGACGATCGCCGACGCGCTTGATATCGAACTGATGGACGCGGCGGCGGGCATCATCGACATCGTCAACGAGAATATGTTCGGTGCGCTGCGGCTGGTCTCGGTCCAGCAAGGCTATGACCCGCGCGAATTTGCCCTGATGGGCTTTGGCGGCGCCGGCCCGCTGCACGCCAATGCGATGGGCAAGCTGATGAACAGCTGGCCGGTGATCATCCCGCCCTCGCCGGGCGTGCTCTGCGCCTATGGCGATGCGACGACGCGGCAACGGGTCGAGACCCAGCGCAGCTTCAACGAGATGGTGCAAAATACCACCGATGAAGAACTGACCGTCTATCTCGACAGTCTCGGCGCGCAAGTGAAACAGGAACTGGAAGCGGAAGATGTCGCGCCCGGCGATATCGAGCTGCTTTACGAAATTGATATCCGCTACGCCGGCCAGGCCTTTGAAATCCCGCTCTCGGTGGAACCGGAAGGGCTTTCGATCGATAGCCTGATTGCGCGCTTCGATACCGAGCACGAAAGATTGTTCACCTTCAATCTCGACGAAACGCCGCACGAGATCGTCAATGTCCGCGCCGTTGCGCTGGGCAAGTCCGCCGACGTTGCGCCACCGGTCATCGAAAAGGGGGATGCCGACCCATCGGCTGCCAAAACCCGCGATCACCAACTATACATGGACGGCAAGATGCAGGATGCGGTGATATATGACCGGGCCCTGCTGAAGGCCGGCAATCGCATCCCGGGTCCGGCTATCGTCACCGAAATGGACAGTACCACGCTGGTGCACAGCGGTTGCGAGGCGCTGGTCGACGCGCACGGCAATCTCATCATCAACCTGTTGGAAGGAGCGTAACATGCCCGCACAGATTATCGAAACCAACAGCGCGCCGTTCAACCAGGTCGCAGTCGATCCGGTCACCCTCGACATCATGGAAAATGCCCTGCGCAACGCCCGCATCGAAATGGACGCCACTCTGGTGCGCACCGCGATGTCGCCCGGCATCAGGGAACAGGGCGACGCTTTCCCGCTGATCGCCGACCGCGCCGGCAAAATGGTTGTCGGTCAGTTCGGCAGCTTTATCGACGGCTTCCTGCGCTCCTATCCCGGTACGATCGAGGAAGGCGACATGATCTTCCTCAGCGACCCCTATAGCTGCGACGGCGCGGTCAGCCACAATAATGACTGGCTGGTGCTGCTACCGGTTTATCGCGGTGGCAGGCTGGTCGCGTGGACCGCGATGTTCGGACACCAGTCCGACATCGGGGGCAAGGTTGCCGGATCGATCCCGATCGACAGCAAGAGCGTGTTCGAGGAAGGCGTGCGGATTCCGCCGGTCAAGATCTACCAGAAGGGCGTCTATAACGAGGAGATGGTAAAGGTTGTCCTGCACCAGAGCCGCAAGCCGGACTGGTGCGCCGCCGATCTCAACGCGCTGATCGCCTCCTGCAGGGTGGCCGCCCGCCGGGTCGACGAAATGTGCGGCCGTTTCGGCGAGGATGAATTTGCCAGCGCCACCGATCTGCTGCTGGCGCGCAACCACCGCGCGATGAAACATCTGATCGAAACCAGCATCGGCGAGGAACCGGTCAGCTTCACCGACTATATCTGCGATGATGGGGTCGGCTTTGGTCCCTACAAGATCAGCTGCAAGATGTGGCGCGAGGGCGGCAAGGTCATTCTCGATTTCGAGGGCACCGATCCGCAGGCACCAAGCTCGATCAACTTCTTCCTCAACGAGAATATGTTCAAGATGTTCTTCGGCATCTACATGATCATGGTGTTCGACCCGCAGATCCTGTTCAACGACGGCTTCTATGATCTGGTCGACGTGCGGATTCCGGAGGGCTCTTTGCTCAAGCCGAAATATCCCGCCGCGCTCGCCGGGCGGACCCATGCACTGGGCCGGATCTTCGACATCCTGGGCGGCCTGCTCGGCCAGCGCCAGCCGGAATTTCTCAACGGCGCCGGCTTCTCGTCGAGCCCGCATCTGATGTATTCCGGTTTCGACAAGAGCGGCGAATGGTTCCAGCTGTTCCAGATCGGCTTTGGCGGCATTCCCGGTCGGCCCTTTGGCGATGGCCCCGATGGTCACTCGCTCTGGCCCGGCTTCACCAATGTCCCGAACGAGTTTCTCGAGAAATATTTCCCGCTGCGGATCGAGCGCTATGAAGCCAAGCCC
>JAGPVK010000239.1 GCA_018067055.1 Sphingomonadales bacterium
ATGGATTATCCTTCATTCGCGATTTTATGGGATTTCTTGATTTTCTTGGCGAGCGACCATTTGTGCACTTCGGTCGGACCGTCATAAACTCTGAATGCGCGCACTTCGCGGAATACTTGCTCCACCACGGTATCGCGGCTGAGGCCAGTACCCCCCATCACCTGGACACAATTGTCGGCGATGCGGAACAAAGCCTCCGACACCGCGACCTTGGCCATCGAACTTTCGGTCGTCCCCAATGCGCCGGTGTCGAGCACCGAAGCGCACCAGTCGATCATCAGTTCCGCCTGCTTCAAGTCGATCTGATTTTGTGCGAGCATGAAGCCGACGCCTTCGTGGTCGATCAGCGGCTTGCCGAAGGCTTGGCGTTTGCAGGCATAATCGATGGCAATTTCCTGCGCCCGGTCACAGCAGCCGAGCCAGCGCATGCAATGGGTCAGGCGGGCCGGTGACAATCGCACCTGGGCATATTTGAACCCTTCGCCGCTTTCGCCGAGCATCTGGTCTGCAGGAACGCGGAGATTGTCAATATTGACCACCGAATGGCTGCCCGGCATCGAGCTGTCGATCGTGTCCAGCACCCGTTCGATCTTGATCGCTGGATCCGGGAGGTCGACCAGAAACATTGTGGCCCCTTCGTCCGACTTGGCCATGATAATACCGACCTTGGCGCCTTTGGCACCGGTAATGAAGGTCTTGCGGCCATTGATCACCCAGTGATTGCCATCGAGCTTCGCGGTCGTCTGCATCATCATCGGGTCGGAGCCCGCGCCATTTTCGCTGGCCGGCTCGGTCATGAAGAAAGCAGAGCGCTCCCTGCCAGATACCAGCGGCTCGAGAAAATGCTCTTTCTGCTCCGGCGAGGCGCATTTGCCGAGCAGATACATATTGCCCTCGTCCGGCGCGAACGTGTTCACGGCCAGCGGGCCAAGAGGAGAGAGGCCGGACTTGCGCAGCACCAGCGCTGTCTCGATATGCGTCAAATGGCTGCCATCTTCTCGGATATGCGGCGTCAGGACACCCGCTTCCCTGGCGAGCACGCGCATTTCCTGGACCAGCTCGTCGGTCGGACCATGGTCCTCGCAGCGCTCGTCCTTTTCATAGGCAAAAATCTTGTCACGGACAAATTTCTCCACCCGCTCGGCTATGTCATGCGCCTCGGCGCTGATATCTTTGGTCATCGAATCTCCTATCGCTGGAGAATCGTTACGGCAGATACGCCCGGCGCGCCATAGACTTGCGTATAGGCCGTTTTGGGATCACCCGGCACTTGCCGTGCACCTGCGGTGCCACGCAATTGCACGACATTCTCATAGACTTGCCGCAAACCGGAAGCGCCAATCGGTTCGCCGCAGGCAAGGCAACCGCCATCGGTGTTAATCGGCAACTTGCCGTTGATTTCGCTCCACCCTTCCAGCAACCATTGTTCCTGATCGCCTGGCTTGCAAAAGCCATTTTCCGCCATGTGCATGATTTCCGCACCGGATTCGGTATCCTGCAATTGCGCGATATCAATATCTTCCGGTCCCATCCCAGCCTGTTCAAAGGCCGCCTTGGACGCGATTTCGGTCGCCGTTCCGCCGCGCTCATTATCAATCGAGGCAGCAAATACCTCGAACGAACCGGGTGGCCGGGTACGCATCACCGAAGATTTGAGCCGGATGATCGGAACACCGAGTTCCTTCGCTTTTTTCTCGCTGGCCAGGATCAGCGCCACCGCGCCTTCGGCTGGCGAACAGAACATATATTTGGTCAGCGGATCGCAGATCATCGGCGCGTTCATGATCGTTTCCAGATCAACCTCGCTGCGGCGCCAGGCGTGATCGGTTTTGACGCCGTTGCGAAACGCCTTTTCGGCCACCCGGCCGAGCGTTTCCCGGCTGATATTATGCTCGTGCAGATAACGCATGATCTTGGCGCCGAAAAATTGCACGGTCAGCATATAGCCGGCCTCGCCATACCAGTTGGGCAGGCCGTAAGAGGAAGGGTCTGCATTGAATGCGCCGCGGGGATGCTTGTCGAAACCGACCGCCATGCCCATTTCATATTCGCCCGACTTGATCGCGCTGACCGCGGCATTGAGCGCGGATCCGCCGGTTGCACAACCGTTCGAGACATTGATAAACTGGATCCCGGTCAGCCCGAGCTGTGACACCATATTGTCGGCATTGCCGGAAGCCGCCGAGCCGCCAAAGGCGAATTCGACATCCTTCCATTCGATGCCGCTGTCAGCCAGCGCCTGCTTCACCGCGAAGATGCCCTGGTCCATGCCGTCGCGCCCTTCGGTGCGGCCGAACGGGTGAATCCCTGCTCCTACGATACAAACATCTGACATGATTATTCTCCCTGAACAGGCTTGAAGGCGTGAATGAGTTTCTGCTCCTCGGGCGGAGCGTCCGGATCGAGCGGGATCGCGGTCAATTCGACTTCCATGCCGATTTTGACGTCGTCAACATCAACGCCGGTGAGACGCGTTTCCACCATGGTCTGTCCGGGCAAGCTGACATAGGCAACCGCGTAAGGCTTGAATTTTTCAGGATCCGTGGGTCCGGCATAAGGTGCCTTGGGCGGGAAGCGCTGGACCGTATAAGTCCAGACCGTGCCGCGTGACGCCAGCCGGATCGGCTCGATATTGTCATCCGGCGTCAATGGCAGAGGAAAGAATATATGCCCGGTTTCCCGGTTCCGCGCACCGACCAGCGCGCTCATGTCCTCGGTAAACAGATTGTCGGCAATCGGCTGTGCGCTCACAAAATTCTCTCCCTTTTCTGCGAGTCCTATAAGGGGGAAAGCGGGACGCCAATAACTGCCAAAACGGCTAGGATCAGCAGACTTTAATAGCCCGGATGGACCGCCAGCATCCCGCCATCGACCAGCAGATCGCTGCCGGTAACGAAACCGCTGTCATCGCTGGCCAGAAAAACCGCGGCCGCGGCGAGGTCACTACCCTGCCCGATCCGTTTCATCGGTGACATGGCAGCGGCCATTTCGACCATGCCGGGCACCGTCTTCGCTGCCGTGTCGATAATCGCAGTATGGGTCGCACCGGGAATCAGGTTGTTGCAGCGGATGTTGAGACCATTTTGCGCGCAATGGACCGCTACCGACTTGGACAGCATCCGCACCGCGCTTTTGGAGGCGGTATAGGTCACGTCTCCTGGCAGCGCCGCGAAGGCACTGGTCGAAGAAATATTGATGATCGAACCGGATGAACCACCGGGATTTTTCTTCATCATCGCGATCGCTTTCTGGCAGCCCAGCATCACCCCGGTCAGATTGATACCAAGCAAATGATGCCAGCTGTCGAGATCGACGTCCTCGATATTCTTGCCGATCACGATCCCGGCATTGTTGACCAGGATATCCAGTCGTCCGAATTCGCTTTCGACTTTCGCCATCACCTGATCCCATCCTTCGGAATCGGACACATCCTGAGCCATGAACAACGCACCGGCCTCGTCAGCGGTCGACTGACCCAGCGCGACCTGCACATCTGTGGAAAAAACCTTGGCGCCTTCCTCGACAAAACGCTTCACCGTCGCCGCGCCGATTCCCGATGCCCCGCCCGTCACGATCGCAACCTTGCCCGCCAATTGACCCGACATATTCACCTCCCTATCTAATTCAGCAGAAGTCACTCCTGCCCCGACATTCTAGTTTCGCGATGTTTTTCAGCAAAAGGATGATTGATGATCACACCGGAATATATGCAGCAAATCGTTGACCGTTATCTGGTCGCGATCAACGCCGGCGACATGGCGGCGGTCATGGAACTCTATGCCGATGATGCTTTGGTTGAAGATCCGGCGGGCACAGAACCCAAGCGTGGCGATGAAATCCTGCAATTCTACACCAACGCTTTTTCCGGCGGCGCAAAGGTCGAATTGACCGGCCCCGTGCGGCTTGCGGCCAAGACGGCTGCTTTCCCGTTTCGCGCCGAGATCGGCAAAGGGGACGGACAGGTCATGATCGTCGAAGTGATCGACATTTTCGAATTTGATCCTGCAGGAAAAGTTGCCCGGATGACAGCCCATTTTGGTCCCACCAATGTGACGATCAGAAGCACCTAGATCGCTCTGCGGTTGATCAAAAACCGGAATTTTTTGCCCAGCGATCGCTATGGAAACCGGCGTCGCCAAACATCTGCTGTGCGACGTGGACACGCTTGAAATACAGACCAACATCATATTCATCGGTAACGCCGATGCCGCCGTGCATCTGGATCGCTTCCTTGGTCGCAAGCTGCGCAACCTGACCGGTCTTGGCCTTGGCCAGCGAACAGGTAATGCCGGCATTTTCGAAATCCTGATCGAGATCCTTGAGCGACTTCAGCACAGCCGATTTCATCATCTCAATCTCGGTCGCCAGATGCGCTGCTCGGTGCTGCAAGCCCTGGAATGATCCGATTTTCTGGCCGAACTGCTCGCGTTCTTTGAGATAGTCCGTAGTGACACCAAAAACCTGTTGCGCGGCCCCTGACATTTCGGCGCTCAACACGGCACGACCAGCGGACAATATACCTTCCAGTGCTGCATAGCCGCCGTCCAGTTCACCCAATATGTCATCACCGGTGACCTCAAGCCCCTCGACAGAAATATTGGCCGCATTGCGGCTGTCCACCATCGGCGTGGGTTCACGGGTGATTTCGGGAGCATCTGCATCAACCAGAAACAGGGTGATGCCATGGATATCGCCCTCGGCTCCCGATGTACGAGCAGCGATGATCAATTTGTCGGCCACATGACCATCGGCGACAAAGGTCTTTGTGCCGGAAAGGACAAAACCGTTGCCAGCCGGCTTGGCCGAAAATTTGATCCGGCTGGGATTGTGGCGCGAGCCTTCATCGACCGCGAGCGCAAACAGCTTTTCGCCGCTACTGATCGCTGCCAGATTCTCATCCTTCTGCTTTTTGGTGCCATATTGCTGGATCGCCGTGGCGCCCAGCACGGACGTGGAGAAAAACGGCGAGGCAGTCAGATTGCGCCCCATTTGTTCGGCCAGCACTCCTGCGCCGACATAGCCAAAGCCACTGCCGCCATGGGTTTCGTCAACGATGATTCCAGCCCAGCCCATTTGCGCCATTTCTGTCCAGAGTTCACGACAGAAACCATCGGCAGGCTTGTTGTCGCGAACCTTTCGAAAGGCAGCGACCGGGGCCTTTTCTGTCAGGAAGCCGTTTGCTGCATCCTGCAGCATTTCCTGTTCTTCGTTGAGTATCAGCGGCATATTATATTCGCCCTATTGGCTCGGCAATCCCAAGACGCGCTTGGAAATGATGTTTAACTGGACTTCGGTGGTGCCGCCGAGGATCGAATAGGCCCTGTTATACAGCCAGTTATTGGCGAGACTGCCATATTCTATGCCATCGGCACCAATGGTGGACGCTGTCGTGCCCTCGATATCCATCCGCAGTTCGGTACCGCGCTTGGTCAGCTCGGAGGCAGCATATTTCAACATCGACGATTTGGCACCCAGACCGTTGCCCGCATTGGCTTCGTCGGTCATCCGTTCGACGGTCAGGTTATAGGCCCAATTGTCCAGTTCCGCTTGTGCTATCCGCTCGCGAAGATTGGGATCGTCGAGACGCCCCGCCGCATCCAGCCCTATTTGCTCGGCAGCATATTGACCGAGATTTTCCGGTCCGGTTGTCCCCCGTAGCGGCGACATCGTGCCCAGCATCCCGCGCTCATGCACCAGCAGATTTTTCGCGACATCCCAGCCGCGATTAACCTCTCCGACAACCGATGGATTGCCTTCGCCATAGCTCTTTGGCACTTTGACTTCGTCGAAAAAAGTCTCGCAAAAAGGTGAATGGCCGGAGATCAGAACGATCGGTTTCACACTGATACCCTCGCTCGCCATGTCGACCAGAATGAAGGTGATGCCCTGATGTTTGGGCGCATCAAAATCGGTGCGCACCAGACAGAAAATCCAGTCAGAGATATCGGCGTTGGAGGTCCAGATTTTCTGGCCATTGATCAACCAGTGATCGCCTTTATCCTCACATTTCGTCTTCAGCGAAGCAAGATCCGACCCGGCACCTGGCTCGGAATAACCCTGGCACCATCTTATTTCACCGCGAGCAATCCCGGTCAGATGCTGTGCCTTTTGTTCGTGGGTACCGTAAGCCAGCAATGCGGGGCCAAGCATCGAGATGCCAAAATTGCTCAGTGGTTTTCGCGCGTTTATCGCCTGCCGCTCTTCATCGAGGATTTTGGCCTGTTCGGCGGTGAGACCCGCACCGCCATATTCCTTGGGCCAGCTCGGCACGGTATAACCTCTGGAAAGCGCACGCTCGAACCAAATTTTCTGCGCTTCTGACTGGAACTGCCACTGACGGCCGCCCCAGCACTGGTTTTCGGCCGTGATATCCCCGTCGCGCATTTCTTCGGGGCAATTTTCTTGCAGCCATGCCCTTACTTCCGCGCGAAATTCTTCCAGATCGCTCATGCCCTAACCTCTCGTGACAATGATGTCATATGTCAGCCTGCAGGATGCGGGCACTGCGCATTTAGTTAGCGATATCATCAATTGCATCAATCCAGGCGAAGCATCTGCTTGCCAAAATTCTGGCCCGCAAACAAGCGTTTCAAGGTGTCCGGGATATTGTCAAAACCCTCCTGGATATCTTCCTTGAAAGTAATTCTGCCTTCCTTGATCCATTGCCGCATGCGTTTTTGCGCTTCCGGAAATTCGCTTGCATAGTCGGATACGATGAAGCCCGACATGCTCGCTCGCTTGAAGATCAGGTTGAAATAATTTTCAGGGCCCGCTGGCATGTCGCCTTGCTCATAGCGCGAAATGCCACCGCAGATCGCAACGCGGGCGTGCATCGCCAGATGGGCCAGCGCATCGTTCAATATCTTGCCACCGACATTGTCATAGAACACATTGATCGACTGGGCACAATGTTCCTTCAGCTTCGCGCGGACATCGTCATTCTTGTAGTCGATCGCCACATCATAGCCGACATCGTCGGTGAGCCATTTGCATTTTTCTTCACCGCCAGCGATGCCGATGATGCGGCATCCCGCGATCTTGGCAATTTGCCCGACCATCGAACCGGTTGCGCCAGCCGCGCCGGAAACAACAACCGTATCGCCCGGCTGCGGCCGACCATGTTTCAGCAGGCCGAAATAGGCCGTCATCCCGGTGGTGCCGAGCGCGCCGAGATTGGCAGCCAGCAGATCGTCGTCCGGCACTTTGTTCAATTCGCCGCCTGGCACATGCGCATAATCCTGCCAGCGCAGCATGCCCATCACCTTGTCGCCCGCGGAAAAACCGGGATGACGCGATTCGATCACGGTACCAATGCCCGAACCGCGCATCACTTCCCCAATTTCAGTCGGCGCCACATAGCCACCGATATTTTCCATCCAGCCCTTTTGTGCCGGATCAAAGCCCAATATCTCGTTTTTCACCAGCACATGGCCTTCGGCGCATTCCGGCACCGGAGTTATGACTTTCTTGAAATCATCGTCCACCAGTCCGCGTCCCTTGGGGCGTCCGTTGATTAGCCATTGCCTGTTCTCGGTCATAAATTCTCTCCATTGGAAGACTTGGAAGCCTGTTAGACGGATTATGTCGAACAACCGAACTGCCAGCTTTGATAGCTGGCCGATTGAAATAAATGTCGCCACGGTCCAGTCTGTCCCCAGCGGGAGGGAGAATCATGCGGCGAAGCTTACAGAATGAAGGGGTTTTGCTTTATGCCTTCACTTGCGGTTACATCACCTTGCCAACCAGCTACTTCATCGGCGGAGAAGCTGGCAAGACCAAGGTTCCTGCCTGTGTTTTCCTGATTGACCACCCGAACGGCCTCGCCCTGTTTGACACCGGTTTCAGCGATCGATTTGTTGGACTTGAACAGGGGCTGGGCAAGATTGTCGATATGCCGCAAGAACATCCCATCGCCGAACGGTTGCGCGCGATGGAGGTGGATCCAGCTGACATTAGCTGGATTATCAACTCGCATCTTCATCTCGACCACGCTGGCGGCAATCATTTGCTGCCCAATGCAACCGTCATCGTTCAGGATAGCGAGTGGCGGTTCGGATTTTCCGGGGAGGACGGCGCCTACGCGACAGAGGATTTCGATACCGGCCAGACGATCAGGCGGATCAGCGGCGAGCATGACCTCTACGGTGATGGCAGCGTGATCCTGTTCCCGACCCCTGGCCATACGCCGGGGCACCAGTCCGCCCGTGTTCGAACCGCGACGGGCGAAGCGGTGCTGGCGGGCGATTGCTGCAATTTCCGCCGTTCACTCGATGAGATGCGGATGCCGGATCAGGTCTATAATGCCGATCATTATCGCGGCTCGCTAACCAGACTTTCGGAACTGCGTCGCGCCGGTGCGCAGATTTTCTACGGTCATGACCCCGATTTCTGGGCCACGGTCCCGCAAGGCGAAACGCTTGATTTGGGCGCCTGACATAATCGACTCACTCCCTATAACAATAGTGGCGGGTGAGCCTGCTCACGCTATGAAGTTTTCAACAATAGCGTCCCCGACAGAGGGTCGCGATATGTAGGAGCAAAGCCTTGGCCTCTACAGACATGGCGGACAAAGACGTCCTCATCGATATTTTTACCCGCGCGGATTTGATCATGCAGTCGGACATCAAGTTTCGGCAGATGATCGGAGCCGGTCAATTGCAAATTGTCTATTATCCGGTGCGCGGTCAGGAAGTCGTGTCCTCGGCGATGATGGCAGCAGTCAATCAGGACGACTATCTGGTCACCATCTACCGCGGCCTGC
>JAGPVK010000243.1 GCA_018067055.1 Sphingomonadales bacterium
GGCACCCAATTCCCAGAATGCCGAAGGCGCCACCTGATAGGCGGCTCCGTTGGCACAATCGCAGACGATCTTCAGACCATCGAGACGGATATGCTCGGGCAGCGACATCTTGACCGCATGGATATAGCGGCCGCGCGCATCCTCATAGCGCCTGGCCCGGCCAATATCTTGCGGCAAGGCCAGCTTGGCTTCCTCCTCGAGATAGGCCTCAATCGTGAATTCATCGTCATCAGACAGCTTGAATCCGTCCGGACCGAATAATTTGATGCCATTGTCATAATAGGCATTGTGACTGGCAGAGATCATCACCCCCAGATCGGCGCGCATCGAACGGGTGAGCAAGGCCACCGCCGGGGTTGGCAGCGGTCCGACCTGCACGACATCCATGCCGACGCTGGTAAATCCCGCGACCAGCGCATTTTCCATCATATAGCCGGACAGCCTGGTATCCTTGCCGATAACGACGCGATGCCGATGATCGCCGCGCTGGAAATGCCGGCCCGCCGCCTGCCCCACTTTCATCGCGATCTCGGCCGTCATCGGGTGCGTATTGGTCAGTCCGCGTATGCCATCAGTACCGAAAAATTTCTTTGTCATATCCACCTACATCTCAACATGGTCGCGCCCCGCTGCGCGTGTCTCTAGCCGATGGAGCGGCTGGAGACCAAGAGGGAATGATTCCAATCGGGCAATTTACCGCTAATCACTCCTTGCCAGCGGATGCTCGCCATGGTTGATGGTCAATTCGGGGATGGCAAAGGGACTGGAATATTGAAAAAAGCGCTGATCATATTGCTCGCCCTGGTTCTCGGCATATTGACCGGGCTGTTCGTCGGTCCGAAAAGCGACCTGTTGGTCGAAGCGGCCGATGTGGTCGGCAATATGTGGCTCAACGCCTTGCGCATGACAGTGATCCCGCTTGTCTTCACCCTGCTGATCGTCGGTATCGGCAAGGCCGCATCGATGGCTCGCGCCGGGCGGATGACCGCTCGCGCCATATTGTTCATGATATTCATTCTCTGGTGTTCGTCGGCAATGGCCGCGCTGGTTACGCCTGCCCTGCTCGAGCTCTTCCCGCTCAACGGTGACGCCGCCGCGGCCTTGCGGTCCGCGCTGGGCAGCGCCGGCCCTCCGGGTGTTGTGCCGCCGTTCAGCGAATTCCTCCGCGCCCTCGTCCCGACCAATGCGATTGCCGCTGCGGCAGAAGACGCCGTGCTGCCGTTGATGGTGTTCGCGCTGGCCTTTGCTTTTGCCATCACCCGGCTGCCCGATGCGCAAAGACAGATGCTTGACCAGTTTTTCAACGCCGTCGCTGACGCCCTGTTGATCCTGATCCAATGGGTTCTGGCGCTGGCACCGCTCGGTGTTTTTGCTCTGGCCCTCGGAGTCGGCGCGAATGCAGGACTGGCCGCATTCGGGGCGTTGCTGCATTATGTTCTGATCGTCAGCAGCGTCGGTGCGGTGGTCTGGATGTTCAGCTATATTCTGACTTATATTGGTGCGAAGCGGGGGCCGGTTGCGTTTTTCAAGGCTTCCGCGCGAGCCCAGGCGGTCGCCATTTCCACGCAAAGTTCGCTCGCATCGCTTCCCGCCATGGTCAGCGGAGTCAAAGCCATGGGTGTCGGCGATCGCTCGGCGGATGTGGTTCTGCCGATCGCGGTTGCGCTGTTTCGTGCAACGGGGCCGTGCATGAATCTCGCTGTCGCCATCTATATCGCGCATCTGATGGGCATCGAATTGTCGATTGGCGTTCTGGCGATCGGCGTTGTGGTCGCCGCAATCACCACGATGGGCGCGGTCAGCCTGCCGGGATCGATCAGCTTCATCACATCAATTGCACCCATTTGTCTCGCCATGGGCATTCCGATCGAGCCGCTGGTTCTGCTTTTGGCAATCGAGACCTTTCCTGATATCATGCGGACTGTCGCAAATGTCAGTGCGGATATGAGCGTGACGGCGATAATCGCCAGAAGCGAAGGAGATATCACATGAAATATCGCAAACTTGGGTCTGAACTCGAAGTGTCGGCGCTGGGCCTGGGCTGCATGCCGATGGCGGGCATTGGCAAGGGCATGTATGGCACCGCCAGCAGAGCCGAAAGTCTGGCGACCATTGACCGGGCGATCGAGCTGGGTGTGACCTTTTTTGACACTGCCGAGGTTTACGGCCCGCATATCAATGAGGAATTGCTTGGCCATGCGATCCGTGGCCGCCGCGAGCGACTGGTAATTGCCACCAAATTCGGCTTTGCCTTCAACGACGGCAAGATGGTCGGCGTGGATTCCAGCCCGGCCAACGTGCGGCGGGCCTGCGAAGGATCGCTGAAACGGCTCGGCGTCGATACCATTGATCTGTTTTACCAGCATCGCGTCGATCCCAAAGTGCCGATCGAGGATACGGTCGGCGCGATGGCCGAACTCGTCGCAGAGGGCAAGGTCCGTTATCTGGGGCTTTCGGAAGCCGGTGCGGAAACATTGAAAAAGGCCCATGCCACCCATCCGATCGCTGCCTTGCAGTCGGAATATTCGCTGTGGGAGCGCGGCATCGAGGAAGAGATATTGCCGGTCTGTCAGGACCTTGGCATCGGTTTTGTGCCTTACAGCCCGCTGGGTCGCGGTTTTCTGACCGGCCAGATCAGCAGCCGGGATGATCTGCCCGAAGATGATTATCGCCGCAATGATCCCCGCTATTCGGAAGAGAATTTCGCTCTGAACATGAAACTGGTCGATGTCGTCAAAACGGTTGCCGGGCGGCACCATTGCTCGCCCGCGCAAATTGCCCTGGCCTGGCTGCTGGCGCAGGGCGACTTCATCGTACCGATCCCCGGCTCGAAAAGACGGGCCACGCTGGAAGACAGCATGGCCGCCGTCGATATAAAGCTGAACGAAGCCGATCTCGACGAACTGGAGGCTGCGGCGCCGGTTGGCGGCACCGCTGGCCCTCGCTA
>JAGPVK010000241.1 GCA_018067055.1 Sphingomonadales bacterium
GACCCTGCCGGTCGATGCCTTTTCTGCCGGGCTGGGCGACAACAAAATCGTGACCACCCCCTGCCCCGGCGGCAAGGAAAGAATGCGCAGGCTGATGGAAGTGGTCGGATCGGGACGGGTCGATACCAGCAAGCTGGTCACCCATCATTTCGCGCTCGACGATATTGAAACCGCCTATGACCTGTTCGCCAACCAGCGCGACGGCGTGATGAAAATCGCGATCAAGCCCTAGGGTTGCGATGATCTTGGCCTGATCGCTTCAGCCAGCGCCGATCGGGCAGAAAGTGTCCGTAAATGCGCTAGTATCTCTCCAGACACCGGGAACGGATCGGAAAACCGTGCGTATCTCGTACATGGGACACAGAAAAACGACACCGACGGAGACTTTTTCCTGCATCGTGATCGCCGTGTCGCTCGCCTCGACCGCGGGTCTGGCCCTCGGCCGCGTCACCGAGCAATCGATGCACCCCCGCCTTTCTGCAACGGCCCCCGCGGACCCGGTAGAACGCTATGCGCTCGGCCAAAACGCCTATGAGATGCCCCATGTCCCCGTCCGGATGATCCCGGCACACACCGTCGAATATACAGACGCCAGCTATGAAATAGGCCGATATGAAAAGGGTGCGCGTATCCTTACGCCAGCCGAACCGGCGCGCAAGATCGAACGGCTCCGGCTGGAACGGCTGCAAGCCTGGAATGACGAGAATTTTGGTGGCGGGACCGGTCTGGATGATCGGGATGTCGATTATGCCGACATCAACATCGACGACTATGCGCCGATCGATGTCGGCGCGGTGCAAGACGCTCCCGAGTCAGCGGCGGAGTGAGCCAAGCGGCATAGCGAGGCGAACAACAGCGAAACATGACGCCATCGCGCAGGATGACGGGCTATTGACTGTGAATTTTAGGAGACCAACGCTAAAATCCCAAAACCCCATCCATCCCGTATCTTCCGGCACTCTGCCCGACCAGCCACTCGGCTGCCTTCACCGCGCCGCGCGCAAAGATCATCCTGTTCTCCGCCCGATGAGTCAGCTCGATCCGCTCCTCGTCGCTCGCCAATATCACTGTGTGATCGCCGGCTACCGATCCGCCGCGCAATGCCGCAAAGCCGATTGCGCCTTTCGCCCGCGCCCCGGTAATCCCGTCCCGCCCGCTTTCGCTATGCGCCGCCAGATCAATCCCGCGTCCGCGCGCTGCCGCTTCGCCGAGCAATTTCGCGGTGCCGCTCGGCGCGTCGACCTTGTGCCGGTGGTGCATTTCGACAATCTCGATATCCCAGTCATTGCCCAGCTTGCTCGCCGCCTGCTCGACCAGCGCGGCCAGCATATTGACGCCAAGCGAAGTATTGCCGGTTTGCAGCACGGCAATTTTCGTCGCTGCCGCGTCGATCGCGGTGTGATGCGCCGCTTCCAGTCCGGTGGTGCCGATGACAATCGGTTTTCCCGCCGCAACACAGGCATCAAGCGTCGCCTGCAGCGCCTGCGGGGACGAGAAGTCGACCAGCACGTCGCTGGCCGCAACCAGCGCCGCGACATCATCACCCTGATCCGCACCGCCGGCGTGGCTGTCGCCCGCCTCGGCGATCGCCGCGACCAGCGCCTGTCCCATGCGGCCCTTGCTGCCGATAATTCCGATTTTTGCCATTTTATTTAATCCCGTTAGCCCTGAGCCTGTCGAAAGCTGCTTCTTGTCCGAGAGGCGTGGTTCGACAGGCTCACCACTAACGGTTTTTGAAAAGGGTGCAAAGCTTCTCGGCTTCGGCACCGGATGCGCCTTACCGCTTCCGTTCGTGTCGAGCGAAGTCGAGACACGCTGGCATCAAATTTCCGGCCCGCGCACCCCACATGCTTCTCGACTTCGCTCGAAGCGAACGGTTATGAAGGGGCCATGAAAGACATACAGAATATCGTCATCCTCACCGGCGCCGGGATTAGCGCCGAAAGCGGCGTCGCCACCTTTCGCGGGCCGGATGGCCTGTGGGAGGGGCATCGGGTCGAGGATGTCGCCACGCCCGAGGCTTTTCAACGCAACCCGGCGCTGGTGCAGAATTTCTACGACGAGCGCCGCGCCAAGCTCAAGACCGTGCATCCCAATGCCGCGCATCAGGCGCTGGCGAAGCTGGACCGGACATGGGCAGGCGACCTGCTGCTGGTGACGCAAAATGTCGATGATCTGCACGACCGGGCAGGATCGAAGCGCCTGCTGCATATGCACGGAGAGCTGAACAGCGCCTGGTGTCTCGCCTGCGATGCGCGCTCGCGTTTTGACGGGGTGATGGCAGCAGGCCCAGTCTGTCCGCATTGCCACCAGTCCGGTGGATTGCGGCCCGATATCGTCTGGTTCGGCGAAATGCCCTATCAGATGGAACGGATCGAACTGGCGCTGGCCCGCTGCGATCTGTTCGTCTCGATCGGCACATCGGGCGCGGTCTATCCCGCCGCCGGCTTTGTCCAGACCGCCCGCTATCATGGCGCCCGGACGCTGGAGATGAATCTTGATCCGTCGGAGGGCAGTTTCCATTTCCACGAAAGCCGGATGGGCAAGGCGGGGGAACTGGTGCCCGACTGGGTCGAGCAGATACTGTCGCATGGATTATGCTGAGCGGCGATATTGAGGAGAGTGATATGAAAGGCCAATGCCATTGCGGCGCCGTCGGGATCACGGTTCCGGCCCCGCCCGATCAGGTGAGCCAATGCAATTGCTCGCTGTGCCGCAAGACCGGCTGGATCGGCGGCTACTGGCACCCCGATGATGTGCAGATCGATGCCGCACCCGATGCGCTAACCCCCTATATCCAGGGCGACAAGATGATCACCAGCTGGCATTGCAGCACCTGCGGTTCGCATACCCACTGGACCCCGATCACCGCGCCGCCGGAGCGGATGGGCGTGAACATGCGGATGTTTGTGCCCGAGGACTGGCGGCATCTGCCGGTGCTGAAAGTGGATGGCGCAAGCTTCTAGCGGCGACTCCGGCTCCAATACAGTTTCACGATTTCTATCGGAAAGGCTGCCGTATTTCCGATTGCCGGCTGGTGCCCGCCGATCATAATAAGGGGTCTATCCGTAGTGATACTGATTTCGATCAGCGACAAGGCGGTTATGATCTCGGGCCAAAGGCAATTCTCCCGCCGCCGAGGCAGGGTTTTTGCTCAGGCAGATGAACGAACAGGAGCGAATATCCATGCCCGTACCGACGCAAATTTTGCTGGCGACCGATCTGACAGCCAGAGCCGACCGGCCGTTCGCACGCGCCAAATTGCTCGCCGATTTCTGGAATGCGGATCGTACGCTGCTGTATGTGGACAGTCCCAAGGCCGAGGTCGATATCGCGAAAGTCGAGTCCCTGCTGCTGCGCAACTATGGCGCCGATGCCGAAGGCTGCAATCTGGCGATAAATTATGGCAAGCCCCCCGAAGTCATTGCTGACACGGCGTCACAGCTGGGCAGCGGCTTGATCATTGTCGGCGCGGCCCGCCACAATGACATATCCGATTATTTTCTCGGCACTGCGGTCGATCATCTGGTCCACCATGCGGTAGCGCCGATACTGATCGTGAAAGAACGACCGCTGGAAAATTATCACCGGATATTGGTGGCAACGGATTTTTCCGATTCCTCGGCGTATGCGCTGCACGCGGCGCTGGCGTTTTTTCCCGATGCAAAAATCGAACTCGTGCACGCTTATCATGTGGCCTACGAAGCCTGGCTGAAATCGGACGGCGTCGCGACCGAAATGCTGTCCGATGCGGAACAGGAACTGGAAGATTTCATGACCAGTCTGGACCTTTCGGAAAGCGATGCGGCGCGCGTCAGCCCGCGCCTTGTCGAAGGCAATCTTCACCAGTCGATCTACAAAATGCTGGCCAGCGGCGATTTCGATCTGCTGGTACTGGGCACGCACGGACGGGGCGGTTTTGTGATGGCCACGATCGGCAGCCGGGCCAGCGAAATGATGGGCTGGTCGCCGGTCGATGTGTTGATGGTCAGAAAGCCCGCCTAGACCAGTTCCGGTTCCAGCGCTTCCTGATATATCTCACCGGGCTTGCCGGTCAGGCGGCGATATAAATGCCATGTGGCATGGCCGAGTACCGGGAGCACGACGAGCAGCCCGAGGAACATCGGCAGCATCGCGACGAACAGGGCAACCGCAATCAATATCGCCCAGATCAGCAGGACCAATCTGTTGGATCGTACCGAGGCCAGGCTGACAATGATCGCCGAGATGAAATCGACATTGCGATCAACCAGCATCGGCAGGCTGACAACGGTGATCGCATAAAAGGCCAGCGCCATCAGCCCGCCCACGATACTGCCGACCAGCAACATCATCAGGCCTGCGCCAGTGCCAAGCAGCGCGATCGATTCAGAACCGATACCGGATTCCGCCAGAAAAATGGCGAAAATGCCATGCGCAACCATGATCCAGAATCCGAAGGCAACGAACAGGATCACGCCCATGCTCAATATCTGCTCGTCGCCGCGCCCCCGCAACGCCCCCAGAATCGCTGGCCAAGACATTGGCATGCCGGCTTCACGGCGGCGGCTGACTTCATATAATCCGACGGCGACAAAAGGCGCCAGCAGCGGAAACCCCGCTGCGGCCGGGATCAGCCAGGCGACCTCGCCGCGGACAAAAAGCGCAAAATAGATAAATATCCCCGCACTGACATAGATGGCTGCGAAAAACAGCCCGAAAGCCGGATAGGCCCTGAAATCAGACCAGCCCGCCGCCAGTGCGGCGCGAAGGTCGCTTAAGGTGAGATCGCTTGCAACCGCTGCCGGCGCGATCCGAGCTTGTTCGCCCGTGTTCATTGGCATTCCCTCCCGTGGAAATATCGGCAGAGAGTGCAACAAATCCTTCAACACATCAAGTTCGCTAGGACAAGGCCCACCAGTTGAAGCTGTCATCATGTCTGCTTTCGGGATGAAACGGTTACAAGCAGAGGGTCCGCTTTGGGCGCAAAGGCGGCTATTGGAAATGCAGAAGCGGTCGGTCGGATAGAGCCCCAGTTTGCGACATTCCAGGTAGCGATCCTGTTTCCTGAAACCTGCCATTCAATCCGACCGAGCTAACAACTCCTTATATCCGTAGACCTTGGACGGCACGAATGAACAGTCGGGCGGCAGCTCCTTAAAACGCAACTTCGAAAATTCGTTGTAAGTCGAATCTCTATTGTAGCGAATCAATCACGAGTGTATTTAAAGTATCGCGAGCCGGGCCCCTCTGGCGGATGATGTGTTGAAGACACATCGCCCGTGATGTCGGATCGCTCCCCAGAAGGGGGGCTGATCGACTGATGGTTGCAATTCTCACCTCAGAACCACCGCCCCCTTCGGATAGACATCGAAGGAGGTTTTATGGAAAGAATTGTTTGGCCGCGCTGCAGCGGATCTGTCACAGGCGTCCAATATGGCGCTGGATTGAGCAAGCATCTGAGTGGCGCGTTTGCCTTTACGGGTGGCGGTCTGGTGCTGTCGACAGCAGTTGCCTTTGGCGCAGGGACTGCACCAGCTGATC
>JAGPVK010000270.1 GCA_018067055.1 Sphingomonadales bacterium
TCGCTGGCGATGGATCATCACAAGCGCGCGCCGGACCGGGAAATGGAACTGCATCTGACCGGCAATATGGAACGCTATATGTGGTCGTTCGACGGCAAGAAGTTCAGCGCGGTCGGCGACGACCCGATCCGCTTTGGCTACAACGAGCGCGTGCGGGTGAAGCTGGTCAACGACACGATGATGGCGCATCCGATCCATCTCCACGGCATGTTCTTTGAAGTCGTCAACGGCCAGGGCCATCACCAGCCGAAAAAGCACACGGTGATCGTCCAGCCGGGCAGCACCGCAACTTTTGACGTGACCACCGACGAGCCGGGCGACTGGGCCTTCCACTGCCATCTGCTCTATCATATGCACGCCGGGATGATGCAGACGGTCAGCGTCGCCTTTCCGAAGGGAGAGGCGGCATGAAAGCTCTGATGATATCCTTGCTGCTTGGCGCGTCCACACCTGCCCTCGCGCAGCATGAGGGGCATGTCATGCCAATGCCCGCGAAACCGGTCGCCAAAGCCAAGCCGGCACCAAAACCACCAGTGAAGGCGGTGGTGAAGCCGAAAGCGGCACCTGCAAAATCAACGACAAAGCCAAAGGCAAAGGTGCCAACGGTCAAAACCGCACCGGCCAAGCCGGTGCCCATGGACCATGGCGTGATGAAACAGGGCGAGCAACAGACAGCACCGATAGATCATGGCCAAATGGATCATGGCCAAATGGACCACGGGATGATGAACCATGATGCGATGACAACTGGCGCCATGCAGCCCAATCCGGCGCCAACCATCACGCCAAATGACGAGACCGGACCGGTCAGCGCCGCCGACGCGATCTGGGGCGCCGACGTGATGCGCGCCTCCCGCGAAGCCGTCTATCAGGAACATGGCGACATGCAGATGTTCTGGTTCCAGGGCGACCGCGCCGAATATCGGATGCGCGATGGCAAGGATGGCTATCTGTGGGATGTGCAGGGCTATTATGGCGGCGACCTGAACAAATTCTGGTTCAAGAGCGAGGGCGAAGGCAGTTTCGGCCAACCGATCGAACAGGCCGAAGTGCAAGCGCTCTACAGCCGCGCGATCGCGCCCTTTTTCGATCTGCAGGCGGGTGTCCGGCAGGACCTGACCGGTCCCGACCGCACCCATGCGGTAATCGGCGTCCAGGGTCTGATGCCCTATATGTTCGAAGTCGATGCCGCAGCCTTCCTGTCCAGCAAGGGCGATCTGACCGCGCGCATCGAAGCGGAATATGACCAGCGCATCACCCAGCGCCTGATCCTGCAACCGCGCGCCGAAGTGAACTTGTCAGCACAGGACATCCCGGAACTGGGCATCGGGTCCGGCGTCGACAATCTCGAACTGGGGTTGCGGCTGCGCTATGAATTTGCGCGTGAGTTCGCGCCTTATATCGGGATCGAGCAGGAATGGAAAATCGGCGGCAGCCGCGACTATGCGCGGGCGGCGGGCGAGGATGCGAGCGTCACCAATTATGTGGTCGGGGTGCGGTTCTGGTTTTGATGGAGGCCGTGTAGCAGGTGATATTTTGGCATGTAGGCCACGGTCAGGGGCATTTTCGGGGAACTTGAGACCGGTTCCCGCGTAATTGCATCGACGCAAGGAGGAAATATGCTGCTCAAGAAAATCAAGACACCCGGCCTGTCACATCTCTCTTATCTCATCGGATCAGGGGGCAAGGCCGCCGTCATCGATCCGAGACGAGACTGCGATATTTATCTTGAGACGGCACGCGCCGAAGGGCTCGAGATCACCCATATCTTCGAAACCCATCGCAACGAGGATCTGGTATCTGGCGCGCCCATTCTTGCAAGCATGACGGATGCCGAGGTCTTTCACGGACCCAATGCAGGGGGAGACGTCGTCTATGCGGCAACCACCCGTGAGGGAGACCGTTTCGAAATCGGGCAGCTCGCTATCGAGGTCATCGAAACCCCGGGCCACACAGATGATCATGTCGCTTATGCGCTTTATGACTCGGAATATCCGGACGGCGCTGTCGGCGTGTTTACGGGAGATGCACTGTTCGTCGGAGATGTCGGCCGGACCGATTTCTACCCGGATCGCAAACGGGAGGTTGCCGGACTCTTGTTCGATTCCCTGCACAAACTCCTGGCTCTCGGCGATCAGGCGATGATTTATCCCGCCCATGGTGCCGGATCAGTCTGTGGGTCGGGAATGGCGGAACGGGAATTTTCCACGGTCGGGCATGAACGGAAAAACAATCCCCGGCTGCAAATCGAGAGCCGCGATGATTTTATCGAGGCCAAGATCAACGAAAACCATTATCAGCCCCCCTATTTCCGGCTGATGGAACGGCTCAATCTGGAAGGTGGCGATCCTGCTCCGCGGGTGACCAGACCAAAAAACCTGAGCCTGTCGGAACTGGAGGATTGCAATGCTACCCATTGGATCGACGTGCGCGAGCCGATGGCTTATGCCTCGGGTCATTTTCCGGGATCGATGAGCTTGCCGGTCGGCATGATACCGGCATTTGCCGGATGGTTCATCGGTGAGGGTGACAGTGTTTTACTGATTGGCTCCGACGAAAGCGAGCTTGCCACTGCAACAGAGCATCTTGTTCGCATTGCCCTCGACAATATCGTGGGCGGTTATACCGGCATCGTCCCGGCGGCGGCTGCAGGGAAAAGCATGGAGCAAATCCCGATGATTGAGACGGACGAAATCCGCAAACGCCTAAAGGATGAACGCAGCGACTGGACTTTGCTCGACGTGCGCGATGCGGATGAACGAAGCGAAATCTCGATCGATGGCTCGCAGCATATCTATGTTGGCGAACTGAACGAACGGTGGAAAGAGCTCGACAAGGCGCGTCATTATACATTGATGTGTGCCAGCGGCATGCGGGCGACCGTGGCAGCAGGCTGGCTGGCCAGTCGGGGGTTTGAAAATCTCGATATTTACCTTGGGTCCATGGGGGCCTGGAAAGCCTCCGAGACGGAGAGCTAGGGAACAATATTCGCAGCAGAAAGCGGTATCGACAAAATTTATTCCGTCGCCGGACGCTTCCCTTTCGTGCTCGAGAACAATTTTCCAGCCAATATTCCAAGCAGGATGGCAACAATGTCTGCCGCAAAATCCCACCAGTCGGCGTCGCGCCCGAATCCCATGGACAGTTGCAGCAGCTCGATGCCGCCGCCGAAAGCCATCAGCAGCACGAACAGGACCGCACCATTGGTCCGCATCCAAAGCAGCCGGGCCATCATCGACAAGGTGAAAAATGCAAGACCATGGTTGAGCTTGTCGTTGGCAAAAACCGTCGGCGCGTCTCCGGCGGGCATGATCGACACGGCAAGAATGATGCCGAGTAAAAGCCAGAAAAAGAGGCGGAATATTTTTGGGGCGGCCATCGGGATTTGCTAGCTGGCACAATATGACCTGTCGGTTAACACATAGAAATCGAATTTGAAAAGAGCCTCACTTTGCGCCCTGTTTCCCGGCTGCGATTATTGGGCCGTTGTGCCGAATGAATGGAAGCTTTCGAAATAGTCTGGAAATCAGTCTCCGCCAGACCTGCGCGCGCGGTGCTGATGTACTGAGCGATGTAATCAATCCATTCGGCATGGCGTGACCTGCCCCCGTTTCCACTATCCAGCCAAATGTCAGATCACGCTATCGGTATTTCACGCTGGTGGCCAGACGCACAATGGGAGCAGATTCGCCGGACACTATTTGCCCCGAATTTGCCATCGCATCATCGTCATTCGGAAGACCATATACGGCCCGCGAGTGGCTCACCCCCTTGGCGCTCTCGATATTTTGCTTACCGTACTGGCTGTCGCCGTCAACACATTGTCCTGATTGTAAACATGGCCTTCCATGAAGACAATTTTATAGCCTTCCTTTATCGACCAGCCTTCAACCCGTAGCTTTCCAGCCCGGGTTGGTTCCAGATATGTGGTCTTTATTTCCAGCGAAGACAGGCCGACAATATCCGGATTGTGTAAGAACATCGCGTGGCTCATGGCAGCATCCAGCATAGCGGTAACAAAGCCGCCCTGGACAATGTCTATCGAATGGCAATAGTCTTTGCCGATATCAAATTCGAATGTGCAAGCGCATTTTTCAGCATCGACATCAACCAACTTCCCGCCCAGCAAACGGATGAACTTGGGACTTTGCTGATTTCTCTCTTCGATTATTTGTTCTTTGTTTTTCATAAATATATTCCGCGCCGACCGTTGATGACGACGCTCCATTGTCCTGAATAAGATTAAGTTATGGAGTAGATTGATTGAGCGCGTCTGCCCAAAGGAAGCATTGACTGCCCCCCTGCTTGCAAGCCCCTCGCTCAGTTCACCCCGCGATCATTGCCTTCCCAATAAGGCGCGCGCAATTCCCGGCGCAGGATCTTGCCGCTGGCGTTTCTTGGCAGTTCCGGGATGACATCCACCGTCTTCGGCACCTTGAACCCGGCAATCCGTTCGCGCGCCCAGGCGATGATGCTGTCGGTGTCGACCTCGCCGGCGTCCGGCTTGGGTGAAACCACGGCTTTCACCGCCTCTCCCCATTTGGCGTCGGGGATCCCGATGACCGCGACTTCGTTGACCTGCGGGTGACCGAAGATCGCATTCTCGACTTCTGCCGGATAGACATTTTCGCCGCCGGAGATGATCATGTCCTTGACCCGGTCCTTGATGTAGAAATAGCCGTCTTCATCCATCACCGCCGCGTCACCGGTGTAAAGCCAGCCGTCGGCGTCGACGGTTTCGGCGGTCTTCTCCGGATTATCATAATAATGCAGCATGTTGAGGCCGGAGCGGGTGGCGATTTCACCGATCGTGCCGGGCGGGACTTCCTGGCGGTTTTCGTCAACGATCTTCAGCTCGACGCTGGGCAGCGCAATGCCGATACCGCGCATCCGCTCATTGCCGGCCGGATCATGATCCTCGGGCGGCAGGATGCAGATCGTGCCGGTGGTCTCGGTCATGCCATATTGCTGGCAGAACAGGGCCTTGGGCATGGTCTGCAGGCACTGGCGGAGCAATTCCAGCGGGATCGGCGCGGCACCATAAGTGACGCTGCGCACGCTGGAAAAATCCGTGTCTTTCGCGCGCGGCCAGTTGACCAGCATCTGCAGCGCGGTCGGCACCAGGAAGAACTGGTTGAGCCCCTTGTCGATGCAGTCGAGCACGCTGTCGGGATGAAATTCCGGGATCACCATCATCGTCGCGCCATTGTAGAAGGCGATCGGACCGATGCCGGAGCCGGCGATATGGGCGCAGGGCATCACCGCCAGCGTGCTGTCGCCGGGCTTCAGATCGATCCAGGCATGTTCCGGCTTGTCCTCGACCAGTGGCCGCAGCTTGAACAGATTGTCATTGGTCAGCACCGCGCCCTTGGGATTGCCGGTGGTGCC
>JAGPVK010000273.1 GCA_018067055.1 Sphingomonadales bacterium
GAGGCGCTGGACATCGGAAAGCAAGCCGGAATTCCCGTGCATATTGCACATATCAAGGCCCTGGGCGTCGATGTGCATGGTAAGGCATCCACGATCATTGCAGCGGTTGAGAAGGCCCGGGCGGCAGGGCAGATTGTGCACGCCGATCAATATCCCTGGTCGGCTTCGGGCACCGGGCTCGACGCGTCGCTGCTACCCCGATGGGCCCAGGATGGCGGTCGTCAATCTACTCTTGAACGATTTGACGACCCCGAGCAGATGGCCAGAATCAAGACGGAGATGGCCGATAACCTGCGGCGGCGTGGTGGTCCGGATTCGCTGCTGATTACCAGCGGTACAGATGACGTCAAGGGCAAGACCCTGGCGGAGATCGCGACAGAGACGGGCGTTGACCCCGTGCAGGCGGCAATCGATGTGTTGCGCCGGTTTGACGTGAGAGTGGCCTCGTTCAATCAAGATGAGGCCGACATCGCTGCATTCATGAATCGGCCATGGGTCATGACCAGTTCGGACGCCTCTTTGGGACATCCTCGTTATTATGCCAGCTATGCCCGGAAGTATGACACCTATGTGAAGGACCTTAAGGTTATCAACCTGAGACAGTTCGTCGATCAGAGCACTTCGGTGCCGGCAAAATTATTCTCGCTCGAAGGTCGGGGAACATTGTCAAAAGGCGCATTTGCCGACGTGGTCGTCTTTGATCCAGGAACATACGCGCCGCGAGCCACGTTCATCGAGCCGACGCTTTTCTCGACCGGTGTGCAAACGGTGTTGGTCAACGGAGTCCTGGCAATCGACAAAGGGATCCCCACCGGCAAGGCCGCTGGCCGGCCATTGCCGCGGAAATCGAGCGTCGATGGCTGTTAGGTACATCTCGCACCGACCACCAACGTAGATAGATATTACATGAAACAGAAGCACTTAGCCCAAATAATGGGCGGGTGAAGCTAAAGTCCAAGCCACAACAGGGAGCAAAATAATGTCGGGAAAACTAATCACGTCGCATATAGCGCTGGCAGCAAGTCTGCTATTTACATCCAATGCCATGGCACAGGTCCAGCAGGACGATATGTCAGAAGATATGCAGGAAGCGCCAGAAACGGCGGTTACGCCGATCGTGGTGACCGGAACCCGGATCCAGCGCGATGGCTATAGCGCGCCAACACCGCTGACCGTGTTGAGTGTCCAGGATATAGACGCCAGCGCGCCAGCCAACGTTGCCGACTTCGTCAACCAGATTCCTTCGGTCGTTGGCAGTTCCACTCCGGCCAACTCCAATCTCAACATGAGTTCGGGTACCTCCGGTCTCAACACTATCAACCTTCGCGGATTGGGAACAAGCCGGACGCTTGTGCTTCTGAACGGGCAACGGTCGGTCGGATCGGCACTGGGTGGGCAGGTCGACGTCAATACATTCCCGCAGGCGCTCATTTCCGGCGTTGAAGTGGTTACTGGCGGTGCGTCTGCCGCCTATGGCTCGGACGCGGTCTCCGGGGTAGTCAACTTCATTCTCAATGAAGATTATACCGGTTTGAAGGCCAGTGCCGACATGGGCATCTCGACATATGGTGACGCCGCAAATCGCAAGTTTGATGTCACCTTTGGAACGCCGTTTGCCGACGGACGGGGGCACATTCTTCTGAACGGCGAACTGGCGGTCCGGGATGGCTTGGACGGTGTCCCGAGAGACTGGAACAATCAGGGTTGGTACCAGATCAACAATCCGGACTATGTGCCAGGAAATGGTGCGCCGGAACGACTGATCATCGACAAGGCTGGCCTGAGTCTGGCGACGCCGGGCGGTCTTATCACCACTGGTCCGCTGCGCGGCACCTATTTCGGTCAAGGCGGAGCGATCGGGCAACTGGATTTCGGGGTTGTGAAGGATCCGTGGTTGGTCGGCGGTGACTGGCGCCTGACTCAAGTGAACGATACCCAATCCCTCGACCCGGCAGAAAACCGGAAAAACATCTTTGGTCGGATCAGTTTCGAGATAGCGCCCTGGTTGAATGTCTTTGCTCAGGCGAGCTACTCTCGATCCGTCAACCGAGGACAGTTGGGTATCCATCGCAATCAGGGCAATGTCACGATCCAGGCGGACAACGCTTTTCTGCCCGACAGCATCCGCAACCAGCTTGTCGCCGCCAACCAGACCTCGTTCCGGTTCGGCACGACAAATGCAGACCTTGGCATTCGCACGAACGAGACCAAGCGTGGCGTTCAGCGGTACGTCGTCGGTGCAGATGGCGAGTTTGACCTGTTCGGCAGTGTTGCTCGCTGGGATGCCTACATCCAGAAGGGCATCGCGAAAACACGGGAGTCGGCACTGGGTATCGCGAACAATACGCGCCTGACCCAGGCAACCGATGCCGTGTTCGCGCCGGCTGGCAACAGTTTGGGTGTCGCTGCAGGCACGATTGTCTGTCGCTCGTCGCTAACAACTCCAACCAACGGCTGTATTCCGCTCAACCGCTTCGGAACAAATGTCGCCGACCCGGACGCAGTCGACTGGATTCTGGGCGATCTCTATCGTCTGCAGCGGTTCGAGCAGAATGTCTATGCGGCCAATCTGTCCTTTGACACCGTGCAATTGCCTGCGGGCGCCGTGGCGGTCGCAATCGGTGGTGAACATCGCACGGAAGAAGTTTCCGGCTATGTCGAAGACCAGTATCAGTCGGGCTGGTTTACCGGCAACTACCTGCCGAGCTTTGGTGACTATTCGGTGACCGAAGGGTATCTGGAACTGTTGGTACCGGTTCTCGACAGCCTCGACCTGAACGGAGCGATTCGCGCCACCGATTATTCTACCTCGGGTTTTGTGACCACCTGGAAGGTCGGCGCCAGCTTCGAACCGTTTGACGGCCTTCGATTCCGCGCTACCCGCTCGCGCGATATCCGGGCACCCAATCTGGCGGAACTGTACACTGCCGGTTCCACGCGATCGAATACCGTCCTCGATCCGTTCAACAACAATCAGTCGGCACCGTTTGCCGGAACCGCCACGGGCAATCCCAATCTGGATCCCGAAAAGGCGGATCAATGGGGCGTAGGCGTTATTTTCCAGCCGACTTTTGTACCGGGCTTTTCTGTGTCGGTTGATTATTACGACATCAAGATCAAGGATGCCATCGACTCGCTTGATGCTCAAACCATCATCGATCGATGCTTTGATGGTGTGACTCAATATTGCAGTGCCATCGTGCGCGGACCGAATGAATATGGTACCAATCTGCAGATTTTCGAAAGCCCCTTCAACTTTGCCTCGCAGCGGGCACGCGGGCTTGATTTTGAGACATCCTACCGCACGGAGATCGGTTCAGGTTCCCTGACGTTGCGCGGAATTGCGACGCTTTATCTGGAGAATACCCTCGACAATGGGCTTGATCCGGCCGTGGATATCTCCGGTCAAAATAGCAGCGGTGGCAATCCGGAGTTTCTGTACCGGCTGACCGCATCCTATGCCAACGGACCACTGCGTTTGAACCTGATTGGCCGCGGAATCAGCTCCGGTACGTACGACAACAGTTTTGTCGAATGCACCACAGGCTGTCCGGCATCGACTTCCACTGCACGAACCATCAATACCAACCATATCGCTGGTGCGTTTTATCTTGATGCTTCGGCCTATCACGATTTCAGCTACGGACCGACTGACCTCACCTTGTTTGTCGCGGTATCGAACCTCCTGGACAAGGACCCTCCGGTAGTGGGTTCGGGTCCTGCGGGCAGCGCTTATGCAACGCCGGCAACCAACCAGTCTCTCTATGATCTGCTTGGGCGGACATTTCGGATTGGCGCAAAAATCAATTTCTAGTCGTTGGACTGGATGCGAT
>JAGPVK010000275.1 GCA_018067055.1 Sphingomonadales bacterium
CGCGATAATGATCAGACCCAGTTCGCTCGCGGCCCGGCGATATTCGCCCTTCTCCATGACATTGGCGTGGGTGCAGGTCAGGCCGGAGAGATACCAGAGCACCGGCAGCTTAGCGCCTTCTTCATGATCCGGCACATAGACCGCGAAGCTCATGTCGGTGCCGGTTGCGCTCGACGCATGGGAATAGACACCCTGCGTTCCGCCGTAGCTTCTATTGGTGGAGACGGTTTCCATCAAAAGACCACGACGCTGCGGATGCTTTCACCAGCGTGCATCAGGTCAAAGCCCTTGTTGATCTCTTCCAGCGTCAGCGTGTGGGTGATCATCGGGTCGATCTCGATCTTGCCGTTCACATACCAGTCGACGATCTTCGGCACATCGGTGCGGCCGCGCGCGCCGCCAAAGGCCGTGCCTTTCCAGACCCGTCCGGTGACCAGCTGAAACGGGCGGGTGGAAATTTCCTTGCCGGCTTCGGCGACGCCGATGATGATGCTCTCACCCCAGCCGCGATGACAGGCTTCCAGCGCCTGACGCATCACGTCCGTGTTGCCGGTGCAATCAAAGGTATAATCCGCGCCGCCATCGGTCAGCGCCACCAGATGCTCGACGATATCGCCCTCGATCTTTCTTGGATTGACGAAATGGGTCATGCCGAATCTTTTGCCCCATTCCTCCCGGTCGTCGTTGATATCGACGCCGATGATCTTGTCCGCGCCGACCATCCGCGCGCCTTGTAGCACGTTCAGGCCAATGCCGCCAAGACCGAAGACGATGACATTGGCGCCGGGTTCCACCTTCGCCGTGTTGACCACTGCGCCGACACCGGTGGTGACGCCGCAGCCGATGTAGCAGCAGGTGTTGAACGGTGCATCGGTGCGGATCTTGGCAACCGCGATTTCCGGCAGCACGATGAAGTTGGAAAAGGTCGAGCAGCCCATATAATGATAGATCGCCTCGCCCTTGTAGGACATGCGGCTGGTGCCATCGGGCATCAGGCCCTGCCCCTGGGTCGCGCGGATCGCGGTGCACAGGTTGGTCTTGCCGGACAGGCAGCTTTTGCACTGGCGGCATTCCGGCGTGTAGAGCGGGATCACATGATCGTCGGGGGCCACCGACGTCACACCGGCGCCCACTTCGCGCACGATACCGGCGCCTTCGTGGCCCAATACGCTCGGAAACTTGCCTTCGCTGTCCAGCCCGTCGAGCGTGTAGGCGTCGGTGTGGCAGATGCCGGTCGCCATGATCTCGACCAGCACTTCGCCCGCTTTTGGCCCTTCCAGATCAAGCTCGACGATCTCCAGCGGCTTTTTGGCTTCAAACGCAACGGCGGCACGGGTCTTCATATTACAAATGTCCTTCTGTCGATCAGTTGATCCTGTAGGCAGGGTATAGTCAGCGTGATCGCCAATATAAACGGCTTAATTTCCCGAAAAGACAATATGCGCTTTCAGGCGGTTGGTTACGCACAGATCACCAGGCTCGCGCCTTGTCGGTCAACCGAAGCGCGGCAATTCGTCAGGTGGTAAGCGGCTCCTGTCATTTGTGTCAAATCGGCGCGGCAATCCGAAAAATGTCTAGCCAGACCAGCCCATTGATCGCATGTAACCCCGAATATTTCCGCGTTGAGAGATCAGAATATGCCGACAGACCGACAAATATTGACCTTGTCCTGCCCCGACCAGCCGGGACTGGTTGCCAGCGTGGCCAAGATACTGGCCGACAACGGCGGCAATATTGTCGATTCACAGCAGTTCAATGACGCCGAAACGGATTATTTCTTCATGCGCGTGGTGTTTGAACTGGCGGAGGGAACGAAGGCCGCGTCGGTCGCCAATGCCCTTGGCGCTTTCGCTGCAGAAAAGCAGATGACATGGAAATTGCGCGGTAGCGACGAACGCACCAAAGTCATGGTGATGGTCTCCAAATTCGACCATTGTCTTGTTGATCTGCTTTATCGCTACCGGATCGGAGAATTGCCGATGGATGTGGTTGGCATTATCTGCAACCACCCCCGCGATGCCCTCAAAATTTCCCTGATCGAGGACGTGCCATTCCATCATCTTCCGGTCACGAAAGACACCAAGCCACAACAGGAAGCGCAGATCAAATACCTGGTCACCGCAAGCGGAGCGGAACTTGTCGTTCTGGCGCGCTATATGCAGATCCTGTCGGATGATCTTGCCAGCTTTCTGTCCGGCCGCTGCATCAATATTCATCACAGCTTTCTGCCTGGCTTCAAGGGCGCCAAACCTTATCATCAGGCGCACGCGCGCGGCGTCAAGATGATTGGCGCTACTGCCCACTATGTCACCGCTGATCTGGATGAAGGACCGATCATCCATCAGGATGTCGAAGCGATCAGCCACACCGATACGCCCGAGGCCCTGATCAGCAAGGGCCGTGACATCGAGCGCCGGGTATTGGCACAAGCGGTGCATTATCATCTGGCGGACCGGGTGTTTCTGAACGGGCACAAGACGATTGTTTTCAAGGACTGAATGTCTAAACGATGGCAATCATGGCTACCGGCGGCGATCAGGCCACTTTGACCGCGACAGACTAGAGGACAAGAATGAATGCAGGATTACAGTGATGTACGCGATGAAGTTGCCAAGCTTTGCCAGAAATTTCCGGGTGAATATTGGCGCGCTCGCGACAAGGCTCGTGAATATCCGAGCGACTTTGTCGCCGCTCTCGGCGAAGCGGGATATCTTGCGGCGCTGATCCCCGAAGAATTTGGCGGGGCCGGATTGCCGATTTCGGCGGCGGCGGCGATCCTCGAGGAAATCCAGGCGCAAGGCTGCAACGGCGGCGCGGTGCACGCGCAAATGTATATCATGGGCACGATGCTGCGCCACGGATCGGAAGAGCAGAAGTCAAAATATCTGCCCAAAATCGCCACCGGCGAGTTACGCCTGCAGGCATTCGGCGTGACCGAACCGACCAGTGGCACCGACACGCTGGCGCTGAAGACCGTCGCCAAGCGCGACGGCGATGACTATGTCATCAACGGCCAGAAATTATGGACCAGTCGCGCCGAACATAGCGATCTGATGCTGTTGCTTGCCCGCACCACACCGCGGGATCAGGTGAGCAAGCGCACCGACGGCCTGTCGGTGTTTCTCGTCGACATGAATGCGGCTTTGGGCAACGGCCTGACCATCCGGCCGATTGAAACGATGATGAACCACAGCACCACCGAATTGTTCTTCGACAATATGCGGGTGCCAGCGGCCAATCTGATCGGCGAGGAAGGCAATGGCTTCCGCTATATTCTCTCCGGCATGAACGCCGAGCGGCTGCTGATCGCGGCGGAATGTATTGGTGACGCCAAATGGTTCATCGAAAAGGCGACCGCTTATGCCAAGGAGCGGGTCCTGTTCGGTCGCCCGATCGGCCAGAATCAAGGCGTACAATTCCCGATTGCCCGCGCCTATGCACAGATGCGCGCGGCTGAGTTGCTGGTCCACGAAGGCCTGCGCAAATATGAAGCGGGCGAGAATTGCGGTGAGGAAGCCAATATGGCCAAGATGCTGGCCGCCGATGCCAGCTGGGCAGCGGGCGAGGCCTGCGTCCAGACCCATGGCGGCTTCGGCTTTGCCGCCGAATATGATGTCGAGCGCAAATTCCGCGAGACAAGGCTCTATCAGGTCGCGCCGATCAGCACGAACATGATCCTGTCCTATGTCGCAGAACATGTGCT
>JAGPVK010000244.1 GCA_018067055.1 Sphingomonadales bacterium
GCGCAAATGAGCCCGCAACGCAATATCTTCCAGATAGTCCGCCTTTTCCCCCAGGAAAACATTGTCGAAATAGCCACCACGATCGACATATTTTCCCGAAACCCGGAACAATATCTTGTCGTCGATGATCGGTCCGCTGACCGACATTTCCGCGCCATATTCATCACCGGTACCGGCGTGGAGGTTTACATAGCCACCAAAATCATTGCTCGGCATCTTGGTGTTGATGATAATGGCGCCACCGGTCGCATTTCGTCCGTATAATGCGCCCTGTGGACCGCGCAGGACCTCAACGCTTTCCAGATCAAACAGCGGTTGATCAAAGCTGCGCGCATTGGACTGCAGCACATCGTCGACCACCACGGCGACGGGTGGTTCGCCGTTCCGGGTTTGTGACAGGCCACGGATCGAAATGAAATTCGTCCCGGCGTCCTGTGAGTTGGAGAAAGTGACGCCGGTGGTGAGAGCGATGAAATCATCCACTCTCTGGATATTGGCATCCGCGATGGCCTGTGCGTCGAAGACGGTCTCCGAAATCGGCACGTCGAGCAAAGATTCGTTCCGGCCTCGAGCGGTTACGACAATGACATTATCGTCGAACGCGCTCTCGGTCGCTTCGGAACCCGCATCTTGTGCGATGGCAGACGGAACGGTCAGAATCCCGCCGATCCCCAAAGCGGTCGTGGCCAATGTTGTACGCAGCAACTTTTTCATCAAACTTCCCCCAGATAGTCTTCAACAATCGATTTCCCTTTGTAACAGGAAAAGCTTCGTTGGCTCGGTTACAATCGGGTGGTTGCGGCTTGAAGATTGGCGGCGGGGGCCATTGCATCCACCCAAACGGGTAGGCACTGCCCTGCTCCGCATCCTGCGCTATCAGTCGATGAGGTTTTTCTGCCGCGCTACTGCGATCGCCTGGGTGCGGCGATTCACTTCCAGCTTCGAGTAGATATTCTTGAGGTGAAACTTGACCGTATTCTCGGTCAGTTCAAATCTGCGCGCGATTTCCTTGTTCGAGCGCCCCTGGGCCAGTTGCTCCAGGATTTCATGCTCGCGCGCGCTCAACAGATCGTTGCCAGATTGCGGTCGCACATCGCGGCGGCGCTTCGACACCTGCGAAACGAAGTTCACCAGCAGAACGCTTTCCTGCTTCAGACTGAGATCGGCTTTCACTCTTCCCAAAATCGGCTTCAGCGCCTCAAGCCCGACAAAGGGACCGATGATCCGCTGCGGCGCAGCCAGTTCCAGCGCTGCGCGCAAGGCATCGATACTGCGCTCCTGCTTGTCGGATTGCCACAGCAGCAGCGCCTCGGAAACGAGCAGACGGATCTGGAAGAAGCTGGCACCGCGTTCCTGTCCGTCGCATATGCATTGCCGCACGGCATTCGTGGCGAGCGAAGGCGACATTGTCCGGGTCGCCGCCAGATTGCAGATTGCGATCAAATGATTCTGCCAATCGCGAACCGAGGTCTTGAGATCGTGCGTGCTCACCCAGCTGGAAATCTGCTCGGACAATTTCGCGACCTCGTGGGCATGGCCACGAAGATAGGCCCCCCGCATTTTCAGGATGGTCGCCTGCCGTTCCAGCCTTGTCAGATTCCGGCGTTTTGCCAGTTCGAGCATGCGGTCGCAAAACTCTGCTCCGGTCCCCAGTTCGCCGTGCTGTTCGCAGGCAAAAAAGCCTGCATCCAATCCGACCAGGTAGATTTCGGTCCAGCCATCATTATTCTCGATATGGGCAAGGACATGCGAGAATTCTTCAATCTCGTTTCGTTCAACATCCCCCGACCAGGTGCGGATCGCGAAATCGAGCACCTGCGCCATCCGTTTCAGGCCGCTGTCCGAGCCGAAATTATTCTCCGCCAGTTCGAGGGCTTGCACGATATTCGCTTTCGCCAGGTCGAACTTGCCCCGATAGAGCGCGAGCGTGGCGGCGTGAATATAGCAGTAATTGAGACCGAGCACCGAACCACTGTGCCGCATCTCGCGAAACGCCAGCTCCAGATTCTCGTGCGCTCGATCAAGTTCCCCGGTTGAAAAAAGTGCGATGACGGCTTCGCACAACAAGGTACCAGCCTCCAGCGGCGTCCAGTCGTCCAGCTGCTTGGGCATATCGCGCGCAGCGGTCTGGACCGTCCAGTCGCGATCGTCTTCATAGGCACCGATCATCGAACCCACCAGACGCCGGTCGCGTTCATAGGCTTCACCGGAACCTGTTGAACGCAAGGCTGCGGATGCGTCGAGCAGACCGCGCGCCTCCTGATATTTGCCGTCCTTGCAGTAGAGATAGGATTTGGCGACCATCAGCCTGGCGCTGCTCGATACCAGATATTCGGGTGCCAGTCGAAGCAGGGTTCGCATCACGTTGATACCCTCGGTGAGGATGATCGACCAGCCCCCGCCATCGAGAATCAGGCGCTCGATCAGGGCATCATCCTCTGCCAGGCGCGCATAGCGTACGGCGGGAATCAGCTGGCCAGCGGCTTCAAACCAGGCGCTGGCCGCATGATAAATCTCGATGGTGCGACCGGGCGCTTCGGCCAGCAAATTTTCCCGAAGATATTCGGCGACAAGATGATGAAGCCGGGTCCATCCGCCTCGCGCATCAGTAGGAACCAGCAGAGCGTTGAATGCTTCCAGTTCCCGCAGCATGGCAAGGCTGTTTCTCGAACCCCGAACGGCGTCTGCCAGAGAAGCATTAAACTGTTCGAGCACGCTCATTTCGAGCAGGAATTCGCGCACGTCCGGCGCGAGCGTGTCGAGCACCTGCTTGGTAAGATAAGAGGCGATCAGGCTCGACGAAATGCCCAGGTGAAACGCTGAATCGGGCTGTGCCTGCTTCTGCACCCGCGCCAGTTGCACCGCGACCGGCCAGCCTTCGGTCAGTTCAAAAATCTCGCGGGCGACGCTTTCCTCGATCTTGTCGCCAAGCGCTGCTTTTGATTCTGCCTTGGTCAGACGCAGCTGTTCTGCGCCGATCTCCAGGGCATCGCCGGCGGCTACCAGACCCGGCAGATCGATCGACGGAGCCGCTCTGCTGTTCAGAACCAGTGTGAAATTGGCCGGCGATTCCCGAATCATCTGATCGAGCAGCGCGTCCGTTTCGGGACAGGCTGCGAGATGCATGTCATCGAGGATCAAGACGCAACGACAGGCCCAGTTGCCAATCCGGCGCATCAGGCTGCTCAGAACCACCTGCGGTCTGGAATCGGGAAAACCGTTCCGCGCGGCGGCTTCGAACTGACCAAGTTCGCCCCCGGCTTCTGCCAGCGCAAGCGTGATATAGGCCAGAAACTGTTCCGGTGCGGAATCTGCCTCATCCAGGCTGAGCCAGCCGAAGATATCATCCCGGTCGGGCCGCGCCTCGAACCATTGACAAAGCACCGTCGATTTCCCGAAGCCTGCTGGTGCGATCAGGAAGATCGCCTTGGCAGCCAGTCCTGTTTCCAGCCGTTCGATCAGCCGGGCGCGATCGACCAGGTTGATATAGGGCTTGCTGGGCGCGAACTTGCTCGCGACGATCCAGCCGTCTTCGCCGCCCATATCCTCTTCGTCCGCCATGCTCACCCGTTCACCCGCAACTATTCGGTCGGCGTAGCCCGGAATGGCAGGGCGCGCCAGCGCGTTGGCGAAATTGGTCAGCCGACCCGATTTGCATGCCGGTCATTTAAAGCCGGTTCTTGATAATCGCGCCATCTTTGACAATGACCGCGATATGCTCGCCCTGATCCTGCAACACCGAAAGATATTCCAGCGGGTTTCGATCGAGAAGCAACAGATCGGCAATCGCACCGCTTTTGATCACCCCGAGCTGGTCCACCTGTCCCACAATTTCCGCATTGACCCGGGTTGCCGAATCCAGAATCTGCGCCGGACTCTCCACTTGCGACCGGATCAGGAATTCACGCGATTGTTCATCGAAGCTGTCGCCCAGAAGATCGGTACCGAAACCCAGCTTGACCCCCGCCGCCCGGCAAATGCGAATGGATTCGAGCCCGGCTTCGCGCACCAGCGCCAGCTTTGCCAGCATGGCCTCGCTCCAGCTGCTCTCTGATGCCGTCTCGGCGAGAACTTCATAAGTCGTCAGGGTTGGCACGAGATAGGCGCCTTTTGCGGCGGCAAGCTCGGCTGTTGCCTGATCGATCATATTGCCATGCTCGATCGTGCGCACGCCGCATTCCAGCGCGACGCGAATGGCGTCGGCGCCATAGGCATGAGCCATGACATATGTGCCGCGTCGTTCGGCTTCCTCGACAATCACGGAAATTTCTGACGGGCTGTACTGATTGCGCTCAAGCGGGTCATGCGGCGAAGATGCACCTCCTGAAACCATGATCTTGATCTGGTCTGCACCCTTGCGCAGTTCTTCGCGCACCGCGCGCCGGACATCGTCAATGCCGTCGGCAATGCGCGAGGTAAAGGCAAGCGCATGCTGGCAATGACAGACATCATGATCATCGGTCCGGGAACGGAAATCGCCATGACCGCCGGTCTGGCTCAGCGCACGTCCGGCGATGAACAGACGCGGCCCCTTGATGAGCCCTTCCTCCACCGCCTGCCTGATTCCCCAGTCGGCACCCGCCGCATCCCGCACGGACGTGAAGCCGCGTTGCAGCATCCTTTCCAGGATACGGACCGCCCGGGCGCTCATCAACGTTGGCGGCACCTCGGCCAGACGGCTGATGTTGGCATCAGCCAGAAAGGGATGAACGTGGCAATCAATCAGGCCAGCCAGCATGAATCGGCCATTGGCATCGATCCGGGTGGCAGCCGGGCAATCGAGTTTCGGGCCGATCTCGGCAATCCGCCCGCCTGATATTCTCACATCGACAAGGTCGGAGGCCAGTCCTGCTTCGGTATCGATAATCCGTGCATTGACGAAAAGAATATCGTGCATAATATTTTCGCCATATCTGTTCCGGTCCCGGAAAATTCCACGGACCCCAAAATCATATCATCCACATTTTTGCGATCGAGGGAAGCTATCCATTCGGGTGGTATGTGCTGAACCTCGATTGTCGGGTGCTTCCATCCGCTTCCGGTTAAATGATGATCAAGCGGCATATCGGTTGGCCAAAACCAAAACCCCCTGCACCCTTGCCCTGGCTAGCCGGAAGCTTCATTCCGACCACCGGACCAGCGAATTTTTCCACAAATGACTTGAAAAAGAACGTTCTAGAACTGGATTATGGCCGAGAGTCGGACGTTGAGCGGGCGCAGCGGCACTTGCTGTTCTTCCTGTCGAACATGGAATGGGTTTCCGAAGAAAAAGCGGTTGCCGAGCGTGATGGTAATATTGTCGGCTTCGATCCCAATTTCCCAGCGGGGACTGCGCCAGGTCAGCGAAAATCGGCGCTGGCATAATCGGCGCTGGACAACCGCCTGCGTCAGGGAAATCCTCGCCAGCGGCTCAACCTGTCCAATGCAGACAAGCAGGCGCTGGTCGATGTCATGGCAAGCTTGACGGACACCAGCCTTGCCACCGATATTCGCTTTACCAATCCGTTCCGCTGACCGATGCGAACTGCCTTGATCGGGCTGAAAATCAACCGGTATTCTTGATCCTGACACCGCTTTTGCGCGGCACACTTCTGAATCCTAAAGGTTGTTTTCCAAGCATATCCTTCTAATCTGGCTTTTGCCACGAATGCTTTCTGTGGGAAGAGCGCCGTGATTCAGGGATATCAACAGGGGAACCGGGCGTGAGCAAGAAGACCGACAAGCCAGATCGTGATGCTGAAAAAGTCAGCCCGGAAAATACCAACACCCCGACCGAAGCGCCGCCCGCCAACACCCCCGAGGCAGACAAGATCGACATTGATTTTTCGCAAGGTCTCGCCGGATTTCTGGCCAGCAACAATATCTCGATCGGCTTCACCTCCTATCAGACCGGGCGCCTCTATCTGGTTGGCCATGGTGCCGACGGCAAGCTGGCCTTGCATGAGGCGGTCTATCCGCAAGCGATGGGGGTGATCGGTGATGGCGACCGCATCTATCTTGGCACGTTGACCCAGATCGTCCGGATGGAAAATGTGCTGGCCCCCAGCCAGCGAGCCAACGAGATCCACGACAAGGTCTATGTTCCGCGCAATATGCAGACCACCGGCAATATTGATATTCACGAGCTTGGCATAAAGGAAAACGGCAAGATTGTCTTCGTCAACACCCGCTACAGCTGCCTGTGCGAGCCCAGCGTGACGCACAGTTTCAAGCCGGTCTGGAAACCGGAATTCATCAGCAAGCTGGCAGCCGAAGATCGCTGTCATCTGAACGGCCTGGCGATGGTCGACGGGCAGCCGAAATATGTCACCGCAGTGTGCCGATCCGATGTCGTCGATGGCTGGCGCGACCGGCGCCATGATGGCGGCGTGATCATCGATGTCGACAGTAACGAAATCATGGCCGAGGGGCTGTCGATGCCGCACAGCCCGCGCGTCCACGACGGCAGGCTGTGGGTATTGAACTCCGGCAGCGGCGAGCTGGGCTGGATCAACCCGGCCGACAGGGCGTTCACGCCGATCGCATTTTTTCCAGGCTTTCTGCGCGGCCTGGCGTTCCACAACGACCATGCTTTTGTCACGCTGTCGAAACCGCGTCACGGACGGTTCGAAGGTCTGGCACTGGACGACAAGCTCAGGGAAAAAGACGCAGATGCCTGGTGCGGTGTTCAGATCGTGTCACTGGCCAATGGCGACGTCGCCCAGTGGCTTCGTTTCGACGGCGCGATCACCGAACTGTTCGACATCTGCGTGCTGCCCGGTGTCCAGAACCCGATCACACTCGGCCCGCAATCCGCAGAGATAAGAGACTTTCTCACGATCGAGGACCCGCAGTGGTAGAGGGATCGTCACTGATGCAAAATCGCATCCACAGCCGCTGAAAGCGCAGCAGTCCGGTGCATATGTTCCCGCCAGCATCTGATCCCTCACATGGTCAGCCGATATCCGACATTGCAAATTGTGCGCAATGGCGTCAAATATCCGCATCATTCATTGCTTTGGGGGTGTGAAGAAGCCGTGAAACTGCGGAAAACCCAGCTATATTTTGTGATCATGCTGCTACTGCACATGGGCTTTCCGGATGCAATCAGCGCACAGCCGTTACAGCGCCCGGCCCCTCTGTCCGGACAGATAGCGGCAACCAAGGGCGGCGAGCAGGCGACGCTGATTCCCCGCAAGACATGGCAAAGAGCCGTGGTTCAGCAAGATCTCAAGGCGGGCGACGTCTTGCGCACCAATACCGCTGGCACGCTGGCAATCGTTTTTGCTGACGGCACCCAGGTGCGTCTGGGCAGGAATTCGGTGATGGTGGTGCGGCTGGTGAGCAAGAGCGGGCCTTCGACCCTGTCGCTCCAGCGCGGGCGCGCATGGGGCCGCAGCCCGCACAAACGCAGCAATCTTTCGATCGAGACGCCTTCGGCGACCGCCGCCATCCGGGGCACGGAATGGGCGATCAGCGCGGATGCGGATTCCAGCCGGTTGCAGGTCTTTTCCGGAACCGTCGAACTGTCGAACGCAGCAGGTTCGCTGACCGTCGAAGCCGGACAAGCCGCTTCGGTCTTGCGCGGTCAGGCACCAACGCGGACCGTGCTGGTCAACCCGAGCGGGCGCGAACAGATGCTCTATTTCGTCAATCTGGCCAGCGGGCTGGATTTGCTTGGCAATCAAAGCGATATCTTTGTCAGAGCGCGGCAGTCCGGCGCAGAAGGAGACTGGGAAACGGCATCCCGGCTGTTTGACGATCTCGCACAAGCGGACAGTCCGGCAGACCGGGCCGCGGGCGCCTATGGCCACTATATCGCGGCGGTGCAGCTGGGCGAAATGCCCTCTCCACCCAGTCCGGACGCGACTGCGGAAAACTATCTCGTGCGTAGCCTGATAGCTGCTTATGACGGCGATTTGCAAGCCGCGAAGCAGATCGCGGAAGACGGGTTGACGGCCTTTCCGGATGCAGCATCGCTCTACCAGACCAAGGCAGATGTAGAGGCCCTGCTGGGCGATGCCAATGCCGCCATCGCAACCATGGCCAAGGCCCGAGCAGCTTTTCCTGCCGACATCAATCTCGCGATTGGCGAAGCCGATCTGTTGCGCGATTATCGCGGTAGCCCCAAGGCCGCGCGCGATCTTGTAAAGCCGATATTGGTAGCCGATCCAGACAATTTTCTCGCCCGGAAATCGCAGGCGAAAAACTGGATGGCTATCGGCGGGCTCAAGGAAGCCAGTCGGCTGGTGACGAGAGCGCTGAAAACCCGGCCCTATGACGCCGAACTGGTCAGCATGCAGGCCCAGATAATGCTCGAGCAGAACAGATTGTCTGCCGCCAAGGTCGAGATTGACAAGGCTCTTGAAATGGACCCCGGAAACGCGCTGGCGGGCAATGCGCTGGCGCAATATTGGCGGCGCAAGGATCATCAGGATCGGGCGCTGGCGGCGGCGCTAGCCGCCTCGGCGCACAACCCCGACTACGGACTGGGCTTTCTTGGCCTGGCGCAGGTGCAGCACGAACTGGGCGAACCGGGTCTGGCCGAGCAACAGCTTGATACCGCCGACCGGCTTGATGCGTATAATCCGGCCATTGCTCTGGCCCGCACCGGTGTCGCCTTACATGATTTCGCGGCCGATGACGCGATTGCAAATGCCCGAGAGGCGTTGAACCGCTACCGCGCGCGCGGCGGTGAATATGTCAATCTATCGGAAAATCGGGAAACCGGCAGTCTGGTCTCCCAGGCCTTTCGCTTCCTCGATCTGGAAGGCTGGGGCCGCTATTATGCCGATCGCGTGTTCGACAGTTTCACCCCGTCCAGCTATTTCGATCAGGCGATCAACCAGAGCCCCGGTCCGTTTCTGATCCGCGATGCCAATGGCAACTACAATGCCCAGCAGGCGAAAAATTTCGATGCGCTTTCCAGTTTCCTGCAAGGCGTCGCGCTCGACCCGTTGAGCGTTGCCAGTTCCAAGCGGCGGCTGCGGTTCGACAATGGCAATTTTGTCGAACCCAATATTGGCGTCGCGATGCTGGATGAAAATCTGCGCAATCAGAAGACCGTCAGCGGCGGACTCGACACGATTTTTGACGCCCCCCTGCCCACTGCCATCTGGTTGCGTGGCAACTATACCGATATTTCCGACCATCGCCGTCGACCCGACATCAGCCCGTTCACGCGGCGGAGCGGCGGCGATAGCTGGTTTTTGAGCAGCTATGTCGGGCTGGAACTGACACCGTCGGACAGTCTGGTTCTCAATGCCGAGTTGAACCATGACAAGGGCCTGTCCGAAACCAATGTCCTTGGCGTTCTGAACAATAGTTTCGCGCTGGAAGAAGACCGGGAAAAGGACCGAAACTTTCTGTTCGGATTATATAATCACGAATTTGGCTATCGCGACCAGCTGACCATCGGTGCCGGCTTCGGCAGATCGCAGCTGAACGTCATCCTGCTGGATCCGACCAGCACGCTGCCCTTTGCCGACCGATTGTCGCAATATCGTGACACGTTCAGCTATTTCAGCGCCAATTATGCCAAGGGCATTGGTTCTCTGGACCTCCGCATAGGCGTGGAATGGAGCGATATACGCTCGCATGACATGCGCGCAGATTATGATTTTTCACAGGGCATCGCCGATCCGGGTGCTCCGGTTTTCATCAAAGATGTGCGGACCACCGAAGCGCGGGCCTATCTCGATCTGCGCTATCATCCGATCGAGGCGCTGGTCGTGCAGGGGCAGCTTGAAGGCGTCGCCCGGGACAATGCTGGCGTCACCAGTCGTCCGCTCAACTGGCGCCTGGGCGGATCCTATGAGCCAATCGAAGGCCAATGGCTGCGCGCTGCCTTCATCCGCCAGAGCCGGGGTCTGTTTGATTTCAGCTTTCGACCGGTTGCGGTTGCCGGCCTGCAGCCCAATTCGGTTCCCAGCTTCCGGCAAAGCCGCGGCGACAGTCTGATTTTCCGCTGGGATGCCGAGTGGTCGGATCGCCTGTTCACGACCGTCGAATATCAGGATCAGCAGCTGCAGGCGGTTGAATATGCCATTCCCGACTTGCCAGTGGATATTGCCGGCTTCCCGGTCTCGGTCAAACGGATCAGCGCCCAGGCCAATTTCTGGCTGGGTGGCAATATCGGGCTGCGCGCCGCTTATGCCTATACCGACAGCGCGATTGAGGGGGATTTCGTTTCCGGCGCCAATGTCAATCCGGCGATCGGTCCTAGCTATGGCTGCGCCACCGCCGGCCTGGGTTTCAATTTCGCCTGCACCTATGAACTGGGTGACCAGTTGCCGTTCGTGCCCGGCCATTTTGCCCGCGCTTCGCTGGTGTGGAGCCTGCCCGCGCCGATCCGGCTGAAAGCAACCCTGTCGGGCAGCTATATCGGCGGGCAGAGCGATGATCTGCGCCTGCCGATCGAAGATGTCATGCTGATTGATGCGAAGCTGGAATGGGAACCGCTGGACCGGCGACTGGCGTTCAATCTGGCGTTGCTCAACCTGCTCGACAATCGATATGACTCGGCCACTGGCGTTGCCGCACCGCGATTGACTGTGGTTGCGGGCGCGAGGGTGCGTTTCTGAGTGGCCAAACAATGGATCACCGAAGGTTTTTCAACCAGCCACCGGCTGTCCGCCGTGATGCTGGTCACCGGGGCCGCACTTCTGGTCGGCTTGCTGAGCCTGACAACGGTGATGCAAGATCTTGACGGACGCAGCTTCGACTATCTGTCGACCATCGATCCGGTATTGCCCGACCAGCCCGGTGTCACGCTGATCGCGATTGACGAACCCAGCATGGGTGCCATCGGTCAGCAATGGCCCTGGCCGCGATCGCAACATGCAGAATTGATCCGTCAGCTGCGCAAGGCCGGGACCAAGGCGATTGCTTTCGACATCGTCTTTGCCGAGCCGACCGAGCCTGCGCAGGATC
>JAGPVK010000282.1 GCA_018067055.1 Sphingomonadales bacterium
TATGTCGCCGAACATGTGCTGGGCCTGCCAAGGAGCTATTGATGAGCGACTGGGTAGACTGGATCGGCAAGAGCGAGACGCGTCACGATGTGATAACGCCGGGACTGCTGCACCGCTTTTGCGCAACCATAAACCGGCCGGTCACGGAGGATATTCCGCAGGGACTGCACTGGTGCCTCTGCCTGCCCGATGCACCGACCGCCGAACTGGGGGTGGATGGTCATCCGGCAAAAGGCGGCTTCCTGCCACCGATCCCCCTGCCCCGCCGCATGTGGGCATCGAGCAGCGTGTCTTTTGACCATCCGCTGCAACTGGGTGATGTGATTTCGCGCGACTCCACGATCGCCTCGATTGAGGAAAAGTCAGGCAAATCTGGCGAGTTGGTATTTGTCGCGATCGACCATGAAACATGCGTCGGCGACCGGGTGGCAATCAGGGAACGGCAGAATATCGTCTATCGCGAGCCTGCGAAGACCGCGGCACCGGCCGACTTGGCAAGCAACGAAACTCCAGACCTCGAAAGCTGGGACTGGCAGCAGAAAATCATTCCGTCGGAACCATTGCTGTTCCGCTATTCGGCGCTGACCTTCAACAGCCACCGCATTCACTATGACCGACCCTATGCGATGCAGGAAGAAGGCTATCCCGGCCTGGTCGTGCAAGGTCCGCTGATGGCGACATTATTGCTCAATCTCGCCGCGAAACAACTGGGCGCAAACAGGCTAACCAACTTTTCTTTCCGCGGACAAGCGCCCGCCTTTGCCAATACCGCAATCTATCTCGTCGGGAAAAAGCAGGACGAGAATATTACGTTCGCCGTGATCGGCAATGACGGCAAAGAGTCGATGAGCGCTCAGGCGACGATCTAGGCACCGCCTTTGCAAACTTTACAGCAACGCGGCTTTTTATTTTCTGTAACCTTTGCCCCAAAGCATTGAATTTTCTCCGTTTTTTTGTTACCCGCCCGACAACGAGTGTAACCTTTCGGCCGGCGGCAAAATCCGGTCCGGTTGTTGGCGGTTGAGCGATGCCGTTTCGATTATATCCAGAATGTCAAAGAGCCTGTCCCGAATCTGGCGCGGGACCGATTACGAGAATAAGCGATCGAGCGTGGTGTAGGAAAGCGCTTTTGCAGGTGTGGATTTGGGGGACAGCGACGGGGCTATTAAGCGGCATTGTCACCGGAATTCATTTAAAACTCAGCGTTCGTGCTGAGCCTGTCGAAGCATGATGGCGCGCACCCGTCCTTCGACAGGCTCAGGACGAACGGGAGAGTGACGCGGGTCGGAAAATTGCCAAGTCCGCGCAAAAGAAAAGCCCAGCGACTGCGGGTCACGCAGCCACTGGGCTTTCCAACATTCAAAGCTCGCCTAGAAACGGTCGGCGTTCATCACCTTGGTCCAGGCTGCGGCGAAATCGTCGGCAAATTTCTGTCCCGCATCATCCGACGCATAGACTTCGGCAACCGCACGCAATTCGGAGTTTGATCCGAAGATCAGATCAACCGGAGTCGCGGTCCACATCAATTGTCCGGTGGTGCGGTCGTGCCCTTCATAAAGGCCCGGGTTGCTGCCAGACTTCGCCCATTTGGTCTTCATATCCAGCAGATTGACGAAAAAGTCGTTGCTGAGCTGTCCGGGATTGGCGGTAAATACGCCGTTGGACGACTTGCCCGCATTTGCGTTCAGCGAACGCAAACCACCGACCAGCACCGTCATTTCCGGCACCGTCAACGAGAGCATGTCAGCCTTGTCGATCAACGCGTCGGCAGGAGCGAGATCGGCACCCGAAGCATAATAGTTGCGGAAGCCATCGGCCTTGGGTTCAAGATAGGCGAAGGATGCCGCATCGGTCTGTGCCTGCGTGGCGTCGACCCGTCCGGGCGTGAACGGCAGGCTGACCTTGTGGCCGGCCTTGTCCGCCGCCTGCTCGATTGCGGCATTGCCGCCGAGTATGATCAGGTCGGCGAGCGAGACCTTCTTGCCACCCTTGGCGCTCTTGTTGAAATCCTTCTGGATCGCTTCCAGCGTGCCAAGGACCTTCGTCAGTTCCGCTTTGTCATTGACCGACCAGTCGCGCTGCGGAGCCAGCCGCAACCGCGCACCATTGGCACCACCGCGCATATCACTGCCACGGAAGGTCGAAGCCGAGGCCCAGGCAGTACGGACCAGTTCAGGCGTCGACAGTCCGGAAGCCAGGATTTTTGACTTGAGCTGCGTCACATCCGCATCGCCGATCATTGCATAGTCTGCTGCGGGCAGCGGGTCCTGCCAGACGAAAGTCTGGCTGGGCGCGTCAGCACCAACATAACGGCTCGACGGGCCGAGGTCGCGATGAGTCAGCTTGAACCACGCACGCGCGAAAGCATTTTTGAATTCCTCGGGATTGTCATGAAAACGCTTGGAGATTACCCGGAATCCGGGATCTTCTTTCAGTGCGATATCAGTAGTGAACATGATTGGCGCATGGGTCTTGCCCTTGACATGGGCGTCGGGAACCAGATTGGCGGCAGTGGGGTCACTGGGGATCCATTGTGTCGCTCCGGCCGGGCTCTTCGTCTTGACCCAGTCGAAACGGAACAGATTGTCGAAATACTGGGTGGTGAAGGCAATCGGGTTAGACGTCCACGCACCTTCCAGACCGCTGGAAATCGTATCCTCGGCGTTACCCTTGCCGCATTTGCTTTCCCACCCCAGCCCCTGCTTTTCGATGCCGGCGGCGGACGGTTCCGGAGCCAGACATTCGTCGGGTTTATGCGCGCCATGGGCCTTGCCGAACGTGTGACCACCAGCGATCAGGGCCAGTGTTTCCTCGTCGTTCATTGCCATATTGCCAAAGGCGCGGCGGATGTCGGCGGCGGCCGCAAGCGGATCATGATTGCCGTTCGGACCTTCCGGATTGACGTAGATCAGACCCATCTGGGTCGCGGCCAGCGGCCCCGTCAGATTGCCCTTGCCATCGCGGCGACTGTCGGCCAGCATCTTGGCTTCCGGACCCCAGTAGACCATGTCCGGCTGCCAGGCATCGACGCGACCGCCGGCAAAACCGATGGTCTTGAAGCCCATGTCTTCGAGCGAAACATTGCCGGCCAGCACCATCAGGTCACCCCAGGACAATTTGCGCCCATATTTCTGCTTGATCGGCCAGACCAGACGGCGCGCCTT
>JAGPVK010000297.1 GCA_018067055.1 Sphingomonadales bacterium
TAATCGACCAGGCGCTCCGCGCCGGTCGCCGATGGATCGGCAGAACGAGCCGGATCAATCTCAATTACCGGTTCTGCAGCATCGGTGCTGTCAAACTCGTCATGCCCGATTTCGTGAGCAATCAGAAAGGCGTTCAGAAACTTATTGCCTGTGTCTTCATGGCGAATGGCCTTGGAATCAGCATCGAAAAGTGCGCGGCCGCCTTCCAGTTGAGCATGGCCTGGGGGATAGGAGCGCACTTCGATATCACGTCTTTTGGCTTCCCGACGAACAAACGCCAGAGAGTCTTCCGGATCGCCACCCTTTGCAACCAAATTCGCATGGAACTCGGCGGCCTTTTGTCTGGCAAGCTCAATCCGATCCATTTGATGCGGACAATTTGTTTAAAGATTCCATTTCGCTTTCATCCAAATCCAGGCCAGCGACAAAATCATCAAATTCAACTGCCGCAGATCCCTGCGGTTTTGCATCGGCCTTGTAGGCCATTTGCGGGGCAGGTCCTGCTGTATTTTGAAGATGGTCGATCAGCTGATGGATACTTACTCTGGCGGTTCGCGCGAGATTTCCGACTACGGCACCAGGAATTGAACCAAGGCGGATTTTTCTATCGCGAAATCCCGCAACGAAATCTCTTGGAAGGCCCAAACTCTGGGCCAGTCCGCGTAGATTGGTTCCGGATAGAGCATTCATGACGACGGTTGTGCTCTGTTGAGAGCTCTCATCTGCCAATTTTGTTTCCAATGGCATGCGATCAACCGCGACTGACAGATCAACCAGGCGCAACTCGTGATATAGGTCAGTTAGCTCCACTGCGAGCGAAGGGAATCTTTGGACGTAATTCTGTAACGTCTCGGGGCCTAGCGACGGCTCCGTTGCGAAGTCATCGAGAATGTCATCTTTATCTGTTTTAGCTGACATTCTTAGCCTCCGTTTCTAGTATTTGCTGCAATTTCTTGACTGCTCGATCACGACGATTTCGGACTGTCTGTGGACCACAACCAAGAAGTTTTGATATCGTTTGAACTTCTGGGTCTTTGCTCTCGCTCGGTATTTTTGCAAAAATCATGTTGATCACTCGCCTTTCGTCTTCTGGAAGGGTGTCAATCGCTCGTTGCAGTTGAAACCGGTAAGTGATTTCATCTTCAATGCTATTTGAAGCAGGATTCAATCGGGCGAGGGCTTCCTCCACTTCAAAGGGAATATCCCCATCCTCATCATACTCAAGCTGTGTTGTTGGCTTATCCCGCCTATACATTTTTCGCATCGCATCATGTTTGCGCCGGGCAATCATATGGTCAAATGCGACTTCGAAACCGTCAAGCTTCTCGTCGTAAACTTGCCGATCGCACATGACCCGTTCAGCAAAATCATCGAGAACGAATTCCTGAAGATCCAGCAAATGTGCGACGGCACCATCTTTCTCGCCTAGGCGGACTTCAGAATGTGGGCACACTCTCTTTATGCGTGTTTGCAGAAGCTGATACAGTGCTCCAAACTGGGCATCGCTATTATGTGTTTTTGTTTGCCTCAGAAAGTACACCAGCACCTCTGAAGGAATGTACTCGGAATGCGTTCGGGCGCTGATCTCCGCACGATCGCAAAGCTGTTCAGAGGTCAATTCACGACATACTTGGATGAGCGCTACTGTTTCAGGTCTCCGCTCATAAAGCTTCCCTTCCTCAGTCGTCTTTCTAAGTGGCGGTAGATTGTCCATTCTTGCGATCTTTATAGTAATTTACGAGCAAAGTCTCATATGTATTATGGCTATAGAATTTTTTATGCAGAGGGTAGGCTTTTGATGATTTAGCTATATTGAAATCTTAGTGTGAGTGACAGGTAGAATGTTTGCGATTCGCTGTTTACGGCTGCTGTTAAATGGCTAATTCGTAAGGGATAGGAAAGATCTACTCGGCAACGCTGCACATTCTGCGTGTTTGAGAAACTGCCTGGTTGCACGTTGCCATGATTGATCTGGCTTGGAGTTGAATTGGTATTTTCATTCAGAGCCGCTGTGTAGTCTTGGTTCGCAAAATCTATGAGTAAATTCGAGTGCGAATTACTTGATACGAATTTCCGCGAGGCTGACTTTGAACCCCAAGGGCAGTAAAATGGTTGAAATGAGGCGCGACTGGCTTGCGTGCATGGAATCGCCTGGCGCTTTCACTTCCACAAAGCGAATATCGTCACCGTTCCAAAGCGTCAGATCGGGCCAACCGGCGCGAAGATCGTAGGGTGCTTTCGCAAATAATTGTGCAATCTGTGCAAGCCGTTCCGGACCTAGATGATCGAATAATTCGAGGACATGATTCAATCGGACAGTCGGGTAATATGCGGGCGACACTCCGGCAGTCGCTGAAATGATTTTCCAATTGTGCTTGAGCTGCTCATGCGTTGCGCGAGTGAGCGTCCCAATCAGCTGGTTAGTGTCGAATTTGTCTTGGTCAAATGCAACATTCTGAGCGTAAAGGGCCTCTATAAAAGTGTCGGCATTCCTGCGGTCCAGTTTTGTGAATGATGCGGCTTTAATGAGCGTCAACATTAGGCCGCCTTCTGCTGCGGCCCCGGCCCAACCAGCATTCTCGTAGTGGGTGAGGGTGGCTTCTTCGACCGATGACCAGGCATCGCGCGTTTGGAACCGCCAATTATTCTTTTCTCCAGCTTCCAGGTTCACCACTTCATGCTCAATGCCCAGCCGATGCGCTTGCCGTTCAAACTTCCCCATCTTTTTGACGCTACCTTGTTTGGATTTGGGGGTGAGGGACTTTCTTAGCTTTTCGGCTCGTCTTGAAACGCCAACCTGCGGATCAATCGTCAAAGCTTTGTCATAAGCCTTTAATGCTTCAGCTGGCTTGTCGGAGGCTTCGTGGATTTCGCCAAGCAAGCGTAATGCGCGTGCCTGATGCCAGCCTTCTCCCTGTTCGATTGTGCGGTTTAGCCCATCGATCATTGCGCTCCGAAGGTCGCTGTCCGGTTTGCTATCAACACCTTCAAGAACTTTACGGATGATATTGATATCGCCATCGGCTATTTTCCGCTCTTGCCATCCGTCACGGTCAACCATCTGACCGTCGAAATTGTAGCCAACGCGCTCATCACCTTCGCATATGATGAATAACCGCCGATTTACGCTGTCAAATTCATAGCCGCTCGCCCATCCGGTTTCAGGCTCCCATCGCGCCATTTCCCGCGCTTCCTCAAGATCGAACAGGATGTAGCGGCAACTGTCATCGCTGCCGGGCGCATTGGCCGTCTGGCAAATGGCATATCGGCCATCTTTGGACAGGCCATTGCTTGAAAGGTTGGCCGCTAGATCGTTCGCAATGAGCTGCGTTCCATCCACAGAGAAAGCGTGGAAACGTCCATTCAGTCCGTCTCCGAACATCCAGTCGTTGAAAATGAAAGTACCATTGTCAGCTACCTGTCCGTCGTTTGGTCGTTCGAGCCTGCCTTCCGCTAATATCTGGTCTTGTGATAGCAACGTCCATGATCCATGCCCTTCATAACGATGACCGCCTCTCGTGCCTTCGGGATTTCTATCAGACCAGATGAGGCGATATTGTCCATTCGGCGATTTGGAGGAACGACCAATAAAATCGAGCGGGTCGATAGAGATGAGACCATGACCAAATTCTTGGATTTCAAGGTCCTGGGATGACGCTGGTGGCTCATTGGATTTGGTTTCAGCATCAGTTCCAAATAGTCGCTTGAGAAATGATCTCATTTTGCGGCTCTTGCGCAGTCGGTCATGCGGCACCGTTGAGGGTTTGCTGGAGCTCTGCAATTTTCTCGATGATCGCATCAAACGGCGGCGGATCGCCAAAAATCATCGTGTTCATCGCTTTATAATCCTGCCGAAGGTCGTCAACCATTCCTCCCTCGGGGCATAGCGCAAATGTTGGAGGCTGCGCGGAAGCCAGATCAAAGGGCGGACGGTTGAAAAACATGCGGGCGTGCGCGACGCAATCCTCACCCAGCGCCCGGTTTTCGGTAGCCGATTGTCCCGTTTCCGACTGGATCAGACGGTATAAATCATAATAGTGGCGCGAAATACGCTGGCCGTTACCGCGCAGTTGGCCTCGGATTTCATACCATCGGCGCAGCCCGTGCAGGATCACCACCTTGTCCCAGAAGGTTCGCTCGGCATCGACAATGGTGACATTGGGAACGGCCAGATCAATCCCAGGAACATCGGTATCAACATAAGGCGTTATCGACCGGTTGGAGTTTGGATCGAGTGCCGATTTAGCGCCCGATTCAATTTTTACTGATTTAGCGATATAGGCGTCGGTCGGTGTTATGCTGGGATAGATAACCAGCAAGGTTTGCCGGTCGGCAGGGTCCGCCTCTATCCGGATCGCATTTTGCTCCAGACCATTTCGGGTGCAGGCATTTTCTGAAATCGCTGAAAGGTGCTGCATCAGCGGGCCATTTATATATGCTTCGCAAGCGTCTTTGATCGCATCAAGCGCTTTCTGGCGCTTTTTGCCGCTCAACGCGGCCAGTTCATTGATCGATGCGGGAACGCCGAGATCATCGCGAAAGACTGTGACGTCGATGTCTTCTGAAAATCGCTGTATCAATCCGAACCCCTTGGAAAGCGAGGTGCCACCTTTGAACAGTAGGCGCGGGCCTTCGGTGATGCCATTGAACAGGGCATCAAGCGTCCAGCAGACCCAGAAATCCTTTTCGACACTTTGCGGGGTTGTTCCCATGCGTTGAGCCGTTGTGGTGAACAGACCTTGGCGCGTATCAATATCGGCCCGCAAGATATCGTCAAAAGCTGGATTCATGCGGACGGCGTTTCGTTGGAAACAAGCGGACGGAGCAATTCCTGCATCCAGGCCGGAAGGGTGGACATACCATTGGTCAGGTCAGCACGCAGCTTCGTCCCATGCTTTGGGTCTTTGAGCAGGATCGATAGTTTGTTCTTCCAACTTGCCATATCGTCACCCGGCATCGTGTCGCGCAGCCAGTGAAGGGCTTGGACGATGCGCATCGCGGGGCGGCCTGCCCAGAAAAGTTTGCTTGGAGCTGTCTGTTTGAAATAAATGGTAAGATTTCCGAGGTTGATCTTCTTGGAGCGCGCTTCGCTATGGACGATGATCTTGGCTGGCACCGCATTGGTAAAGCCGAGATCGTTAGCTGCGGTCATCCCGTCAACCAGCACTCGTATTTGATCGCGCCGCACGACGGCATCGATAACGGCCTTTGGATTTGGCGGGTTATCCTGCTGTGTAAGTTTGTTGGTTCGGGGTTTATCATAGAGGCCCCTGTCGATCCTGCGCAATTCTTCCGCACGGACGAGACGTTGCAGGGTTTTATCGACGACATCACGGCTACCAAGGTCAAGAAAATCGCTCGGTGTCCAGACCGTGATAGTTGCACCGCTTT
>JAGPVK010000303.1 GCA_018067055.1 Sphingomonadales bacterium
GGCTTGGCTTCCGGGATCAGCTTCAGCATCTGCATTGCCTTCGGCCCCATATTCTGGGCCCGGCTGTGGCAAGCAAAATGAATGCCGATTTTCGCGTCCATCGGCGCAATCGGGACGAGACCTTTGTCGGCGGCAATCTCGACGACATATTCGCTGAGATCGCGCGTTGCTTTGGCAAGTTTTGCCACAGCCTCATTGTCAGGCAGGATCAACGGCCATTCGAATTTCATCATCAGCGCGCAGCTCGGGGTCAGCGCGACAATATCATAGCCTTCGTCGATGATCGGCTCGAAAAAAGCGGCAACTTCCTCAGCCGAAGAAGCCACCGCTGGCAAATCACCATTTTCCAGCTTCGGCATGCCGCAACAGGCCGGATATTCGACCCGTGTCTGGACGCCATTGTGGGAAAGCACGTCCAGCGCGGCCTTGCCTGCGGTCTGGTCGTTGAAATTGCCATAGCAGGTTGCGTAGATCGCTGCCTTGCGTCCGAAGGCAGGCGCATCGCTATTGGCAACCGGACCGTGACCGACATGCTTGTAGGTCAGCGGCACATCTTCGAATTTCGGCAGATGCGCCCGTTTATCGATCCCGGCGACACTCTGCAACAGGCCGCGCGTCAGTCCGTTGTCCTGGTTCGTTGCCCAATTGGTCAGGCCAGAGACCGTGCCGGCGGCGACGGCATTGCGATCCATTTCGGCAAGCTGCTTGTCGACAAATCCGGTCTTTCCCTTGCGGTTCTCCACCGCCCGGTGGCGCAGCATCAGATGGGGGAAATCGAGATCAAATTCATGCGGCGGCACATAAGGGCATTTGACCATGAAGCACATGTCGCAGAGTGTGCAGGCATCGACGACTTTCTTGATATCGCCAGCGCTAAGATCCTCGACTTCCTCATTGGGGCTTTCGTCGATCATGTCGAACAGTTGCGGAAAGCTGTCGCACAGATTGAAGCACCGGCGGCAACCATGGCAAATGTCAAAGACGCGGCGCAGTTCCTGATCCAGCGCTTCCTCGTCATAGTAGGATTCTTCCTGCCACGCGATCGGATGCCGTGTCGGCGCGCCCAAGCTGCCTTCTGTCATGATGTTTGCCCTTTCGCCCAAGGGACGGAATCTGGAAGTGGAAGGATTGCGCCGCCGCCTATCGTTAGGAAACAGGCGGCGACGGTACAATCAATGGAATGAACGGTTTAGGCGTCCATCGATTCCAGGGTTTTCTGGAATTTGCCAGCGTGGCTTTTTTCCGCTTTGGCAAGCGTTTCGAACCAGTCGGCAATTTCGTCAAAGCCTTCTTCGCGGGCCGATTTGGCCATGCCTGGATACATATCGGTATATTCGTGGGTCTCCCCCGCGATTGCCGATTTCAGATTGTCGGAAGTTCCGCCAATCGCGAGGCCGGTCGCCGGATCGCCAACTTCTTCCAAAAATTCGAGATGGCCATGGGCGTGGCCGGTTTCACCTTCGGCGGTCGAGCGGAATACGGCTGCGACATCATTATAGCCTTCGATATCGGCTTTCTGGGCGAAATAGAGATAACGACGGTTGGCCTGACTTTCTCCGGCAAAGGCATCTTTCAAATTCTGTTCGGTTTTGCTTCCAGCAAGTCCCATGTTGGTCTCCATTTTGGTTTAGGTGAAATATCTACCGATTTTGAGAATCGGACTGGTAAGTTGTTACGCGCACGCAGCATCCCACTCCATCGAATTTTTTGATCGGCGACGATCGGAATAATCGATCAATATATTGCGATTTACTCGCAATAACGATCATGGTCAGTTACAGCGCTGCAACTGATAGACGTCGGGTGCAATCGTGAAATCGAACCGGTTCTGATCAATGATCGTGACGGGCCCGTCCATCCGGAAACGGCCGCCAGCCTCGCCGCTTTCCTCATCAATCTCGAGATCGTCCAGTCTCAGAACTAGTTCGCCCTCGCCCCAGGCCCAGGTGCCCGCCAAATCTTGGGAAACAAAATTTCCGCCGGCGAACATCGTCCAGTTGGTTGGCGCCTTGCAATCCTCATTCAGCAATGACCAGCGCCCTTCAAAATAGGCTGGATCAGCCTCGGGCACTTGCGACGCAGCAATGGCGGCAGCCGGCATCGCCAGCGACGCAAACAGAAAATTCCGCCAAGCCATCTATTTCTTCATGATGTTCAAGGTGGCCGCGGTCAGTGCCTCGGCACCGGTCTGAATCACTTTTTCAGCATCAGGCGCCCATGCAGAACTGTGCAGCGATGGCAGCTTGCTACCCTCGGTGAGCGATGCCTGATATTCCGCCATCGGCACACCACCGACCCAGAAAATCATGCTGTTGATAGTCTCGTCGGCGCGACGATAGCGGCTGAAATCTTCACCACCCATTACCGGTTTCGACTGAATCACCCGGTCCTTGCCAAAGCGGTTTTCGAACAGCTTTGCAATTTCCACGGTAAATTCCGGGCTATTATATGTGGCCGGCGTAAATTCGGCATCGCGCACCGATACCACCGGCATCCGGTCTTCCGGCATCCCGGCAGCAATCGCCTCACCGCGCGCGATCCGCTTGATCCCGTCGAGCAGCTTGGCCCGCGTTTCGTCACCATAGCTGCGCACCGTGATCAGCAGCAGCGCTTCATCGGAAATGATATTATGCTTGGATCCTGCCTGAAAACTGCCGACGGTCACGACCGCTGCATCTTGTGGATCAATCTCGCGACTGACCAGCGTTTGCAGCGCACCGACAATCCGGCTCGCCAGCACTACCGGGTCCTTGGTGGTGTGCGGATAGGCGCCATGGCCACCAACACCCTTCACCTGAATATCGACGCTATCGACATTGGCCAATGCATAGCCGGGCGCATAGCCGATATATCCCGCTGGCGCACCAGCAGCGTCATGAAAGGCCAGCGCATAGTCCGGCTTCGGAAAACGGGTGTAG